>CAIZCB010000272.1 GCA_903931355.1 uncultured Pseudomonadota bacterium | reverse complement strand
GCTTGCGCCAGTTTGATTAAGTCCACTAGCCAACTACTCAGCCAAGTCAGTAAAACAGCGGTTTCCAGCGGTTCGGTTTTTTGCCATTGCTCGGCAATCTCTAGCCAATGGGTTTTGCCTTCGGCGATTTGTAGCCAGTGCTGAAAATAACGCTGCCGTAATTCGATAGCGCCTTGTTGCTGATATTGCAGCGCTAACAACGGTGAGCCTTGCGCCATTTGCAATAAAGTCTCGGCGTTTTGTTTAACCCCTTGCGCGGCTAACCAAGTTAAAGCTTGTTGATTATCTGGAACCGCGCAGTGAATTTTTTGGCAGCGACTACGGATTGTTGCTGGCAGTTTGTTGGCTTGTTGGGCGATTAAAATAAAACAAGTGCGCTCGGTTGGCTCTTCCAGACATTTTAAGAAGCCATTAGCCGAAGCATTGTTTAAAGCATCGGCTGGATCAAAAATCACCACCCGATATTGCTCAAATTGGGGTTTTAAAGCCAGCTTGACGGTCAATTGGCGGATTTTATCGATGCCTATCGCTTTGCCAGGCTCATCAGGTTCTATGACGAAAAAATCAGGATGGGTTTGCGCTTGGAACAAATGACAGGCTGAACAATGGCCACAGGCAAAGCTGTTGGCATCTGGCTTTTCACAAATCAAAGCCGCCGCATAGTGCTCAGCAAGCTGACGTTTACCCTGCCCTGCGTAGCCAGTTAATAACAAGCCTTGTGGAATTCGTTGTTGCTGGATATAGCCTTGTAGCTGATGCCAAAGGCTTTTTTGCCAAGGATAAAGTGCGCTCATTGGGCAATTAATCGCTCTAAAACCGCGCTGATTTGGGCTTGGACTTGCTCCAAAGGCAAGCTGGCGTCAATGATTTGATAACGGTTTGGATGTTCGGCAGCGCGTTGCAAATAGGTTTGCTGGACGCGTTTAAAAAAGTCGATTTGTTCCGCTTCAAAGCGATCCAAAGCGCCGCGTTTTTGCGCTCTTTGCATTCCCAATTCAATCGGCGCATCGAGTAACAAGGTTAAATCGGGCCTTAAATCGCCTTGTACCATTTGCTCCAGCCAAGCAATGGTTTGCATGTCCATGTTGCGACCGCCGCCTTGGTAAGCGTAAGTAGCATCGGTAAATCGGTCGCACAACACCCATTGGCCTTGTTGCAAAGCCGGTTTAATCAAGTTTTGTAGATGCTGGGCGCGAGCGGCGAACATCATCAATAATTCGGCTTGTTCTGAAATCGCTTCGTCTTGGCGTTCTAATAATACCGCGCGGATTTTTTCCGCCACCGCTGTGCCACCGGGTTCACGAGTAACAGTGACTGGAATTTGATGCTGAACCAACCATTGCTGAATGAATTGCAAATTGGTGGATTTACCAACCCCTTCGCCACCTTCCAAAGTTATAAATAGTCCTGATTTCATTTTTGATATTTATCGACGTATTTTTGGTGTTCTGCCAAGGTCGCAGAAAAGGCATGATGGCCATTGCCACGGGAGACAAAAAATAGCGCATCGCCCTCTTCGGGATGAAGCGCGGCGTTAATCGCGTGTTTTCCCGGCATGGCAATCGGTGTTGGTGGCAAGCCTTCTATGACATAGGTGTTGTATGGCGTTGGTTCGCGCAAATCTTTGTGTTTAATGTCGCCGTGATAATCATCGCCCATGCCGTAAATCACCGTTGGGTCGGTTTGTAGCAACATGCCTTTGATTAATCGCCGAGTAAACACGCCAGCAATTTGCTTGCGCTCTTCGACGGCGGCGGTTTCTTTTTCGACAATCGAGGCCAAAATCAGGGCTTGATAAGG
>CAIZCB010000271.1 GCA_903931355.1 uncultured Pseudomonadota bacterium | reverse complement strand
TTCATGTTGTTACCTACTTTAGGTTGCTGTCATCAGTTTCTTATCTTAGTTAACGACCATAATGGTGAAAACTTTAGCGTTTTTTAACATTAATTTAAAATTTCAACAACGGCAGCGCCTTCGACAACCCCAGTTAACACTTGTTTAGAAGCCGTTTCGACCCGTGCAGATTGGCCGTTTCTAGGGCTATTTAATAAGGTTCCCTGATTACTGATTAAAAAACCATTGCCACGACTGATAATTTTTATCGTTTGTCCTCTTGCTAAGTTTTTAGCCAGCTTCAAGTCAGCTCTTTGAAATACTTTGCCTTTTGCTATGGGATGGGCAACCGCATACCCCACAATGTGTTCTCTCTTAGTGATGAGGGATGTTGGTGTAACAGCCTTAAAATCATGCAAGACACTAATATCCGAATCCTTAATAATTTGCCCTTCATCTAAAGCATGAGCAGCAAGAAAATAGTTTCTGGGATTAATCACGTAAGCATTAAAAGTGGAATGCCAAGACGCAGAATCACTGCATAAAACGCCTAGTTTGAAATAACCACTATGATGATTTCTGCTGATTACGGAAAACTTCAAATCCTGACAACGATGGCTTGTTGTAGCGAGATGCGGAATCGCTATTTTGATTTGTGAATCATTGTTGATATCAGGCAATGATCTTAAATAACGACTGGCTTCTTGGATAAGGAATTGCTTGTGCTCCCCGCCACTGGCTGTTGAATCAGCACCAAAAAACAATAATACAAACGTAATCAAAAACTTACACATACCCCATCCTAAACTCATACTTACAGAGCAACGCAAAAATAATTTTTTGCTTTTTGCCTAACACTACAGCGCTATCAGGCTGCTCAAGTAAAACCAGCTAAATATACCAATCTATTCGATCTTTTACATTTTTTTACAAAAATCACTAGCGATTGAGTTATTATGATTGCCAAGCCCCGATAAAAGCGATCAAACGAGCTAATGGCAGAAGAAAGCGATCTCGAAAAAACTGAAGAAGCCTCACCTAGACGACTCGAAAAAGCTCGAGAAGAAGGTGATGTCCCTCGCTCCAAGGAACTCGCCACTTTTTCAGTGTTGATAGCGGCTGCGATGAGCTTATGGATCAATGGCGAGTCTATGGTTCAACAACTGAAAGCTTTGTTAGCTAACGCATTAGTATTCGAGGTAATAAACCAACTTGATGGCCCGCTAGTTGATAAGACTTTGGCGCTGGATTCGTTTAATTTGATACTCAGTTTATTGCCATTGGTGGGCCTAGTGATGCTGTCAGCATTAATCTCACCTGCTCTAATTGGTGGCTGGTTGTTTTCAAATAAAGTGTTTATTCCCAATTTTGGCAAGCTCAACCCTGCTAATGGCCTGTCGAACATGTTTTCAAAACATGCACTGGTTGAGTTGCTCAAATCTATTATCAAAACATTATTAGTCGGTTATGTTTCATGGTTAGTGATCATGTCTCACACCGATGCCATTTTTGCTTTAGCATCAGAACCGTTAACCGTTGCCAGTACTCACCAAGGCCAAATACTTTTAGTTTGCTTTACCTTTATGGCCTTAGCCTTAGCGATTATTGCTTTTATAGACGCGCCTTACCAAATGTATCACTACGCGCAAAAGCTAAAAATGTCCCGCCAAGATTTGCGTGACGAAGCCAAAGAATCAGAAGGCAATCCTGAAACCAAAGCCAAAATCCGCTCGATACAACGTGAGATGGCTAGGCGCCGAATGATGAGCCAAATCCCCAAGGCCGACGTCGTGATTACCAACCCGACTCATTACGCAGTTGCGCTGAAATATCCTGAAAATGCC
>CAIZCB010000270.1 GCA_903931355.1 uncultured Pseudomonadota bacterium | reverse complement strand
GGTTCGCCATCAAAACTTGCGGGATTACGCTCGGGCAAATCAAATGCGCTTCTATCGAGCACGATGTCGCCTTGAATTTTCTGAATGCCTAGTCCTTGCAAGCGCCGCATCAAAAGCCAAACACGCTCTACTACCAAGCGCGGGTCACCAGTGCCACGTAGCAGTGAAGAATTGGCACAAATTTATGCGTTGCTGGATCAATTAGAGCCTGTGGAAAAAGACAAACAATTTTTCCGCCCTCGTAGTGAGTTATTTCATTGGCCGCTGGCAATCGCTTTATTGATAGCGAGCGGTTTAGCGGCAAGTCGAGTGAGATGGAGATGAGTGAATTTCATTTTTTACGCCCAGAATGGTGGTTAGCCTTAATTCCATTAGCGATTTTGTTGTTCAAATTAGCCAAACAGCGTTCTGGACAAGGTCAGTGGTCTGAAATTTGTGATGCCGAATTATTACCTTATTTGCTGGATCACAAACCCACAACGCCAAAGCAAGGCAACTTAATCGCTGGTGGTTTAACGGCTTTGTTAGCGATTAGCGCTTTAGCTGGCCCAACTTGGCAACGCCTGCCCAGTCCTGCGTTTAGAAACGATAGCGCCTTGGTGATCGCCTTAAATTTAGCACCGACTATGGACGCTGCCGACATCAAGCCCAGCCGCATCGCCAAAGCCCGTTACAAAATTGCTGATTTATTAAAACAACGCAAAGACGGCCAAACTGCCCTATTAGTCTACGGTGGCGATGCCTTTACCGTAACGCCGTTAACCGCTGATACCGCGACTATCGCCAGCCAATTAGAAGCCTTAAGCACCGATATTATGCCCAGTCCCGGCACTAATACCGCCGCTGCTATCGAAAAAGCCAAACAATTACTGCAACAAGCAGGCTTGCCACGCGGACATATTTTATTAATGACCGACAACGCCGAAGCGGTGGGTAATTTGGATTTAGGAGATTATCAACTCTCGGTGTTGGCAGTCGGCACTAAAGACGGTGCGCCGATAGCGCAAGCCAATGGCGGTTTTGTCAAAGACAGTGATGGCAATATCGTGTTAGCCAAATTGGACGTTGATGGTTTAGCGGCATTAGCACAAAAAGGCCGAGGCATTTATCAAGCCGTGACCGCCAATGATGACGACGTCAGCAAACTGGGGGCGTTGTTTAACGCCCCAGCGCTTGCCGATGAAAACAGTGACAGCCAGTTGTTATTGCAGCAATGGGATGAAAAAGGCCCGTGGTTAGTGTTATTGGTTTTGCCTTGGGCGGCGTTGCAGTTTCGCAAAGGTTTGTTGCTGTTATTGTTGGTGTTACTGCCGTTGCCGAAAAACAGTTATGCACTGGATTGGCGCAGTTTGTTTGAAAATGGCGATCAACGTGGTGCAAGCGCCTTTCAAAAACAAGATTATCAACAAGCCGCTGAGCAATTTAATGACCCAAATTGGCAGGCTGCCGCCCAATATCGTGCAGGGCAATTTCAGCAAGCCGCTGAGACTTTAAAAGACAGCCAAACCGCTGATGGTCATTACAATCGCGGCAATGCCTTGGCGCAAGCCGGTGATTTGCAAGCTGCCTTGCAAGCTTATCAACAAGCTTTAAAACTCGATCCCAAAACACCAAGACGCTCAATTCAACAAAGCGCTAGTTGAAAAGAAATTGCAGGAACAAAAATCCGAGCAGCAATCGTCAAAAGATCAGCAACAGCAACCAGATTCATCACCATCTAAACCTGATCAAGCTGATCAAGCTGATCAAGCTGATAAATCTAAATCAGAAGACAAGCAAAAAACGGCTGATCAGCCACAAAAAAGCGACCAGCAAGCTGAGCAAAAAGATCAGTCTGAACAGCAGAAGTCAGAATCACAGCCTGAACAGCAACAAAAACCCGATCAAAAAGCTGCCGATGAGCCGCAAAAAGCCGAAGTCAAATCAGACGCTAAAGCCAGCGAAAAGCAGGAGTTAAATCGCGCCGATCAACAATTGTTGAAACGAATTCCCGATGAACCGACTGGATTGTTAAAACGTAAGTTTAAGTATCAATATAGCCAAGGTCGATAAACGGCATGGTTATTGCCTGAAGTTTTAAAAACTAATTTGCTTATCCCTAATTTTGATAGGAAACAAACCATGAAATTAATCAGGCAGCCAAAGATCAAAACCATTTGCATGGTGATCGGCTTGGCCTTAGCTGGAGTGACATCCACAGCCCCAGCCCAAATTAACAGCAGTTTGCAAGCTTCACCGGCCTTACTTAAGTTACTAACGATAGATGAAGTCAAAAGCAGCGAAGTGCGAGATAGCTTGGCATTATCGGCGCGTATTGAACTCGATCAAGCCAAAGTTGCTCGCATTGGTGCAACGGTCACCGGTCGCGTTACTGAAATTGATGCAATGTTGGGGCAAGCGGTAAAAAAAGGTGAACGCCTAGCCTTACTTAACAGCACCGAATTAGGCAAAGCGCAATCCGATTATCTAAAAGCCACTTCGCAAGTTAATTTACGTCGCGTCACGGTCAAACGCGCTGAACGACTGATGGATAGCGGGGTTTTATCGGAAGCTGAATTACAAGAACGCCAAGCGGTTTTAACCGAAGCTGATGTTGATTTACGAGCCGCCACCGACCAGTTGCGAGTGATGGGGATGAGTGAAGCGGATTTAAAACGCCTAGCCAGTCAACGTAATATCCACTCTTTTTCCCCCGTCACTACCAGTATTGAAGGCGTGGTGATTGAACGCAATATTGCCATTGGTCAGGTGGTGCAGCCTACCGACAGCCTCTACACAGTGGCTGATTTATCGAAATTATGGCTAGTTGCCGAAGTGCCGGAACAGCAAGCGCATTGGGCGAGAGAAGGCGACCAAGTGCAAGCCGAAGTACCTGCTTTGCCAGAACAGGAAGTAGTCGGCAAATTGATTTATGTCGCCGATATGGTCAATCCCGAAACCCGCACGGTCACAGTCCGTATGGCTTTGGCCAATCCAGATCGCTTGTTTAAACCACAAATGTTAGCCCGCTTAAAAATCAGTAAACCCGGCTCGCAAGCTTTAGTGATACCGAGTCAGGCGGTGGTCAGAGAAAACGATCAAGATTATGTGTTTGTCGAAACCGCGCCCAGCCAATTTCAATTGCGCTCAGTGCGTTTAGGTCGAGAAGAAAACCATCAACGGGCTTTGTTGTCGGGTTTAAAAGCCGGTGAACGGATTGTTACTAACGGCGCATTTCATCTCAATAACGAACGTCTACGCAGTATCTTGGAGTAAGCCATGCTAAATCGCTTGATTGAAATGGCTTTACAGCAGCGGATCTTAATCGCTGTGTTAGCGGTGGCTTTAACCTTGTTGGGTGCCAGAGCCGTACAGCAATTGTCGGTCGATGCTTTTCCTGATGTCACCAATATTCAAGTGCAAATCGCTACCGAAGCCAGTGGCCGTTCGCCGGATGAAGTTGAGCGATTAGTTACCGTGCCATTGGAAATTGCCTTGGCGGGGTTGCCGGGTTTGGAGGAAATGCGTTCCTTAAATAAAAACGGTTTGTCGCTGATTACTTTGATTTTTACCGACAGCACTGAAGTTTATTTTGCCCGGCAATTGGTGATGGAGCGTTTGATTGAGGTCAAACAGCAAATGCCAGAGGGGGTTAATCCGGTGCTTGGGCCGGTTTCGACTGGTTTGGGCGAGGTTTATCAATACACTTTGGAACGCGATGACGATGGCGCAAGACCATTAAGCGAACAAGATTTGCAACAACGTCGCGAAGTGCAAGATTGGGTGGTGCGGCCTTTATTGCGGGGTATTCCTGGGGTGGCAGAAATCAACTCGCAAGGTGGCTACGTTAAGCAATATCAAGTGCTAGTGAATCCTGATCGCTTACATCATTATCGGGTTTCGTTAGCCGAAGTGTTTGATGCGCTGGCGCGGAATAATGCCAATAGCGGTGGCGGTGTGTTGCCGCATTATGCCGAGCAATATCTGATTCGTGGCGTTGGGTTAATTAATGATTTGGACGATATTGCGAACATCGTTTTGAAAGAACAAAACAGCGTCGCGGTGCATATTCGCGATGTCGCCGAAGTGACGATAGGTAATGAAGTTCGGGCTGGTGCAGTCATTAAAAACGGCGATACCGAAGCGGTGGGTGGGATTGTAATGATGCTGCGCGGTGGCAATGCCAAGCAGGTGGTGAGCCGGATCAAACAGCGCGTCAGCGAAATTAATGACAAAGCCATGTTGCCGAACGGTTTAAAAATCGTCTCGTATTACGACCGTAGTGATTTAGTTGATGCCGCTTTGCATACTGTCACTAAAGTATTGTTGGAAGGAATTGCGCTGGTAGTCGTAGTGCTGTTTTTATTTTTGGGTGATGTGCGTTCGAGTTTGATTGTGGTCAGTACCTTGATTGTCACGCCTTTAGTGACTTTTATCGCCATGAATCAATTAGGCCTTTCGGCCAATTTAATGTCTTTAGGTGGTTTGGCGATTGCGATTGGTTTAATGGTCGATGGCTCGGTAGTGGTGGTTGAAAACGCTTTTCGCTTATTGGGTGAACGTAAAGGCCGCACCACTAGCCGAGTTCGCGTGGTGATGACCGCCGCTCAAGAAGTGGCAACCCCAGTTTTATTTGGTGTCGGCATCATTATTCTGGTGTTTTTGCCTTTGATCACCTTGCAAGGTATGGAAGGCAAAATGTTTGCGCCGCTGGCTTATACCATTGCGATTGCTTTGCTGGTG
>CAIZCB010000269.1 GCA_903931355.1 uncultured Pseudomonadota bacterium | reverse complement strand
ATTTCTTTTTCATTTTTCGGAGTCCATTGTTCCCACACTGGCCTGAACCATTCTTTTATATAACCGGCGGTTTTGCGATGCGGGTTGATACCAATAGCAAATTAACTGATTACATCACTATGATTGGTTTTTATCAGCAGCCATTGGATTATTTGGAAGTATTTCAAAGCAAAATAGAGGCTGTCACTGTTGAGGCTGTGAAGGATGCGTTTAATCGTCGTATTCGTCCAGAATGGTTGCAGACTGTCACTGTAGGTGGAAAGTAAGGTGTCTAATAAATTACGCATCATCGGTGGTGAGTGGCGCAGTCGGCAAATTAGTTTTGATGATGCGCCTGGGTTAAGGCCAACGCCTGGGCGTGTAAGGGAGACGTTATTTAACTGGCTGCAAACCGATGTGCCTAATAGTCGCTGTTTGGATTTATATGCGGGGAGCGGTGCTTTGGGCTTTGAGGCGGCTTCTAGGGGCGCAAAAAGCGTAGTGCAAGTAGAGAGCAACCCTAAAGCCTGTCAGATGCTTAGGGAGAATTGTCGATTATTGGGGGCAAGCCAAGTTCAAGTTGTTCAGCAAGATGTTGGTCAATATTTGATGGCTGAGGGAGGGTTGTTTGACTTGGTGTTTTTTGATCCACCGTTTGGGTTGAATTTGATTCAGGAAACTAGTCGTTTATTGAGTAATGGTGAATGGTTGGCTGATTTTGCGAAAATTTATATAGAGGCCGAGCGGGATTTGGTGCTAAATCAAATCCCCGATGGCTGGCGGTTATTGAAGCAAAAAGCGGCTGGAGATGTTGGATTTTACTTGTTCGAGAAGCTCCCCATATCTTGTGAGCAACGTTAAAACTGTGTTTCTGGTGTTTTTGTAACTATTTGATAAGTATGGGCTTTTGTTGTTTGTTGTGTGAATGATAAAAATTGTTGTAAATTTGAGGCAGTGATTTTTTGTATGTTTTTTAGATTTTTTGGCAATGAAAAACGTCAAAGAAAACAGCGGATTAAAAATCTAAATTCAGAGCTGATGCGGCCTTGTTAAAAGATTGAATAAATTGTCTTGACAAGGTTTTTCGAACTGGTAGACTTCGATCCGCTTCCAAGGAAGGTGGTATCAAGGCTCAATAATGAACTTTGATGTAACTAGGGAATAATAAATGAGCTCCCAAACTTAATGTTGGGAATTTAGATAATCTTTTAGGAGGTAGAAATGGCTGCTACAACTGAATCAGTTAAAGCTGATGCTGCGGAAGCACCGCTTTTAAACCAAAGAAACCTATGGGCTGGCATGATGCTCTATTTGGTATTCTATTCATTCATTCGTTGGTACGAAGGTGTTTACGGCTGGTCAGCTGGTCTTGACTCGTTTGCACCAGAGTTCGAAACATATTGGATGAACATGTTGTACATTGAAATCGTAGCGGAAGTTGTATTGTTCGCTGGTATCAATGGTTACATTTGGAAATCTCGTGACCGTAAAGTTATGTCAATCACTCCACGTGAAGAGTTGAGAAGACATTTTACTCATTGGACATGGTTGGTTTGCTACGGCTGGGCTATCTACTGGGGTGCTTCTTACTTCACAGAACAAGACGGTACATGGCACCAAACTATCGTTCGTGATACTGACTTTACTCCAAGTCACATCATCGAGTTTTACTTGGCATACCCAATCTATATCATCACTGGTT
>CAIZCB010000268.1 GCA_903931355.1 uncultured Pseudomonadota bacterium | reverse complement strand
TACTCAGCATGACCGGCTGTTTACATTGGATACACGCCGCTCAAACTTATCGGCAAATGAGCGAATTTGATCGCTATTTTGCGGTTAGTGCCAAAGAAGACTTTACCGTCCACTTTAAGGAACCGAAATTATTTAGCGAAGACTTTGTTGCCTTAGCTAAATTGCAACCCAGCAGTGAAACCAAAACCGCCGATGGCAATAAGCTTTGGCATTATTTATTTCGCAAAGTCGATAAAGACAATAAATTGGTCGAGCCTGAAATCAGCTTCTATTGCGATTTAACTTTTGGTAAAGAAGATCGGGTTAACGACTGGACATTCTCGAAAATGTTCCTGCAAATCGCCCCGCCTGAGTTTTTAGAAGCCTCGTTCCGTTCATTAGGTGGTGCTGAAATTAATGAAGAGAAAAAACAGCTAAGAGCCAAAGCTGAGTTAGCCGAAAAAATAGCTGCTGATTTACCGAAAAAAGCCGCTGTGATTAAGCAACTAGGCGAGCCTTTGGAAATTATCGAAGAAGAAAAACTGCAAATTTATCGTTATATGTTCAAGCTCGATGCCAAAAATATCGAAGAAGGTTATGAAGATAGAGCGATTAGCGAAATCAAAATTATGTTCGATAAAAACACCACTGAACTAGTCAAAATGTCAGGTCGGTTTGCGGGATTAAAAATCTCGATTAATTATCGTGACTTTTTAGAAGATGATAAAAAAGTGGCGGATAGTCATTAGATTGTGTAGATAACACCCAATAACTTTAAAAGGAGTTGCCAATGCAACCAATACGTCAAATTTATCAAGATGCACCCAGATCAATCACTATTCCAGAAGAGCTGCAGCATCAAGCGGTTGAGATTATTATTTGGCCGTTAGACAAACAAGCTACTGTTCCAAGCCAAGATACTGATGCCAATGGTTGGCCAATAGGTTTTTTTGAGGCAACAGCCGGTTGTTTGGCAGATGACCCAATCGAACGAGCACCACAAGGAGATTATGAACAACGGTTGGAGTTGGAATGACTTTTTTATTAGATACCAATGTTTGTGTGGTGTATCTCAATCAACCGCAATCAAAAGTAACTGCCCATTTGCATAGTTTTAAATCGGAACAGATTGCCGTTTGTTCGGTAGTAAAGGCTGAATTATTTTTTGGTGCAATGAAAAGTCAGCGGCCTGAGCAAACCTTGGAAAAACAGCAGAGATTTTTAGCGGCTGTTCGATCATTGCCTTTCGATGATGCGGCTGCTTTAATTTTTGGTCAAATTCGCGCAAACTTACAACGCCAAGGCACTCCCATCGGCCCTTACGACTTGCAAATTGCTGCAATTGCCTTGGCTAATGATCTGACGCTGGTGACTCACAATACTCGTGAGTTTGCGCGGATTGATGGTTTGCGATTAGTGGATTGGGAGATTTAATCCAAAGCTTAAACTATCGTTCCCAAGTTGAATTAGGGAACGATTTGAGCACCAAAAATTACCCAACATTAATATGCTTAGGTACCAATAAGAAATACCGTCCCCTTGATTTCATCACCCCCGCATAATCCCCCGCTTGCTGTCCCTGACCCCAGAAAAAATCCCCGCGAATCACGCCTTTAATCGCGCCACCGGTATCTTGAGCCATTACCAAATGCCGTAAGCGTTGATTGCCATCAGGATGTTCAGCGTCGAGCCACAATGGAATCCCAAGTGGCAAATAGCTTTTATCCACTGCCAAACTATGGCCAGCGGTTAACGGGGTATTCATCGAGCCAATCGGCCCTTCCGAACCCGGCGTGTGATTGAGTTTAAAGAACACATAAGATTGATTCTGCAGCATGAGCTGCTTGCCTTCCTCAGGATTAGCCACAATCCAGTTACGAATCGTCTGCATTGAAATATCTTCTCTAGCGATGATGCCTCTATCTACCAAAGTTTTGCCAATCGCATAATAAGCCCGACCATTTTTACC
>CAIZCB010000267.1 GCA_903931355.1 uncultured Pseudomonadota bacterium | reverse complement strand
GTGTTTTTACGCAAAAAACCATATTTGCTTGCTAATCCATTATCAGGATTCAGATGCAATGAATTAGATTGAGCCATTTCCATCGCCGATGTCGGCATTGAATGATTCATGGCATCTTTGATTGCCGCACTAAAATCAAAATCACGCGCTTTAAAATTTGGCGTGTCCGAATTTGCAATATTGGACGCTAAAAGCTGTTGGCGTTGACTTGTCAGCCTCAGCGCATTTTCATAAAACCCCAGCGACCTATCCAATCGAACCGTCATACGCACCACCCAAAACAAATTTACCGAATTCAACAAAAAATTACATAATTTTACATTTGATTTTTAACACAAACAACCTAGCCTTTCAACACAATGCATTAAAATTGCTATATTTGTTCACAGAAAACACGAAACAAAGGCTTACAAAAAATTTCGGAATACGTTGAAAATTGCCGGCTAAATAGGTGAAATTGAGTGCTTGTTGAGGTCTTAAGAGATTATGAAACCATCGACACGGGGTTAAAATGCGAACCCTGACAATGAAGCCTATTATTAGAAGCGCTTAACCATGCCACACTACCTATTTGTCTACGGGACTCTACGCCGCAACGCCCAACATCCAATGGCCGTCCATTTAAACCAACAAGCCAAATTGCTAGGCCCAGCCAGCTATCAAGGCAAACTTTACAAAGTCGCTGATTATCCTGCGGCTATCGCTTCCAGCAATCCGGCGGATAAAGTGTATGGTGAGGTTTATCAGCTGTTCAGCGCTGATTTGTGGTCAATGTTGGATGATTACGAAGAATGTAGCCCAAGCTTTGCTCAGCCCACTGAATATTGCCGATTGTTGCAAACGGTTTATTTAGCTAACGGTGATGAGATTAGCGCTTGGGTTTATTTGTACAACCACTCTGTTAGCGGTTTTGAAGTGATTGAATCGGGGGATTTTTTGATTGCCTAAACCACATCAACGCAATCCTTTACAAGACCTAATTAAAGACCTAATATCAAGTCTTCAATAACCATTCAAGGTAACAAAATGACCTGCCAAGTGCTAACCGATGTTGCCACAAGCATCTCCGAGCTAAAAGCCAATCCCATGAAAGTCGTCGCTAGTGGTGGAGGTTTACCTATTGTGGTTTTAAACCGTAATGAACCGGCTTTTTATTGCGTTCCAGCTGCGGCTTATGAAGCCATGATGGAGTTGATTGACGATATGGAATTATTGAAAATTGTCCAAAATCGATTATCAGAAGAATCTGTGACAGTTTCTTTAGATGAGCTATGAACTTAAATTTAAAAAATCAGCGCTCAAAGAATGGCAGAAATTAGATTCGGTCGTAAAAAATCAATTTAAAAAAAGACTACTAGAGCGACTTGAAAATCCACGCATTGCTTCAGCCGCATTAAGTGGCGCTACCGATTTATATAAAATCAAACTACGTCAATTAGGCTACCGCTTGGTGTATCAGGTAGAAGACCAGACAATCACTGTAACTGTGATTGCTGTGGGGAAACGCAATAAAAACCAAGTGTATGAATTAGCGTTTTCTCGTAAGGATTGAGTAAGCTCGGTAGATTGGGTTCGGCGTTAGCCGTAACCCAACATGTTGACCTTCGATTGCTGGGTTACGCTCTATCGAGCGAACCCTACCTACTATTGTCATAAATCGAGTATTTCAGATTTTGTAAATATCGCCGTGATTACAATTACCTGAATTAGAACACCAATTGTAAAGACGATTATTTACGAATCCGAATATATTAGGATTTTGAAGCTCATTGAATACACAAGATAGATTAGTATTATCGATAACTAGATCAGGTTGTGAACTTTTTAATAAATCTGGCATACCATCAGGATAATCTAAGAATCTTAAAACCGATATCTCAAAAGGGTGCGTAGCAAAAATTCCAAGCACTACGTAATCCTTGATAATCCATTCATTATAACCATTTGGCCTATTTAATATAGTTTCCTCAATGTCATTTAAGGTTAAAACTTTTCTTTTGTTTATAACAGTTCTATTACCGTATTCATCTATTCCAGACCCGCAGTCCGTTTGGGAAACTTCAACTAATGATTGACATGTATTAAGTCCAAGTATTACGCCAATGCATCCAGTGGCATTTCTATTAAAACCAGAAAAAATATCGGTAGGCGTAACTGTTGAGCACGCCAAACCACCTTGAGCTTTTCCATTTATTACATTTTTCAAATCATTCGGGTATAAATAGCTATCATTACCAACACCTTTAGGTGCTCCGGAAAAATGAACGATAAGTGCGTTGTGTTGTTCTAAGAGCTTGTAAACATGCTGTTTTTCAGGTCTAATACAATCTTCATTTAATTGGTTACAATAAGTCATATTTTATTTTTGTTGTAGGTAAGTATAAACAAACGAGAGAATTGTTTCATAGACTGGCAGAGAAAATCATGATGGGCTAACTCAAGCCTCTAAACCAGCCTTCAGAAAATATTATCATCCCTAGTGCGATATAATTGAATAAAAATCGGTTTTTTAGACGCGCCTCGATGCGATAATTATGCGACACATAGGATGTAGCCGACCTAAGGAGGCGCATCGTTCGCGTTACTCGATACCTTGAATTTCACACACGTTACCCCCTCCCCAACTATTTGAATAAACACCATGGTTTATATAAAGCCTACTTTTTTAGAATGTGAATAATGATAAAAACTATGCCTAATACAACAATCAAACAACCAAGTTGGTTATTCGTGTGAGTTACATATGCACAGTATTGATCATTGCTTGGTTTTTTTCCTTGTTTTTTAAGCACTAGGTATTCTCTATACATCTTCATTCCGGTTTTACGCCCGTATGGCAGAAATCCTCCTAGAAGTACAATAAATATAAGCCCCATTACAACCATAAAAAAACCGAACCCAAAATCTTCTATTCCCAATGCCACAATTTCTTTTAGCATATTTTCTTCTGTTTTAAGTTAAAAAAATTATTAAATAGACCACGGCGAAATAAAAAACTAGCATTGCCGTGCTTGGCAGGGTTTAAATTATTCCTTATCATAATTTTATTCATACAATCCATGTTTAAACAGGATGTTCATAGCCTTCACCGATTACAAAAAATCCGCTACAAAATCGAATTGTAACCAAATTTAAACAATAAAAATGTTAAATAATTTTAATAATCTTTTTTATAACCATTACAATCAGCTAATCGATATTTAACATAATTTAGCACATTAAATATAATTAGATTATTCGGCTTATCCTTGGCTGTATCAATCGCAAAATGCTCTAACACACTACCACGATACGATGCGCTAATTGTGCAACCCAAATAGGATTCGGCCAACCTAAGAAGGCGCATCGCTCGCGTTACTCGATACCTTAAATTTCATCACATGTCACACCACTTATTTGTCTATGGCACTCTACAAGGCAAACTTTACAAAGTCGCTGATTATCCTGCGGTTATCGCTTCCAGTAATCCGGCGGATAAAGTGTATGGTGAGGTTTATCAGCTGTTCAGCGCTGATTTGTGGTCAATGTTTGATGATTACGAAGAATGCAGCCCAAGCTTTGCCCAGCCCACTGAATATCGCCGATTGTTACAAACGGTTTATTTAGCTAACGGGGATGAGATTAGCGCTTGGGTTTATTTGTACAACCGCGCGGTTAGCGGTTTTGAAGTGATTGAATCGGGGGATTTTCTTGATGAAGCGGGACAACTTTGATAAAACACCTACCAGCTAAAGTCTAAGAACAATTAGCCCAGTCTTGAAAAAGACTCTTAGCGCTTTAAATTCAGCGATACTTTCTTCGGAGAATTAATATGCAAAGTCAGCAATTGCTTCATGAAATTGAAGTTTTGCCCCCAGATTTGCAAAAACAGGTTACAGATTTTGTGGTGTTCTTACGCAAACAGCAAATAAGACAACTGCGGAAAAAACGAACTGTCGGGGAATATAAAGGCAAGATTATTATTCATGACGACTTTAACGAGCCGTTACCCGATGATTTTTGGCTGGGTGAAAAATGAATATTCTGCTGGACACCCATGCGTTCTTATGGCTTAGAACGGCTCCTGATAAAATTCCAGCAAAATTATTGTCGGCCTATGATGATTTAGACAACGACTTTTTTCTAAGTATTGCCAGTGTTTGGGAAATTCAAATCAAACAACAATTAGGCAAACTTGAGCTAGATTTATCGCTACCCGAATTGATTAAAGAACAAAGAATCAATAATGGTTTGCAATTATTAGCTATCGAAACTGAGCATATTTTTGCTTTAAACAGTTTGCCATTTCACCATAAAGATCCATTCGATCGCTTGATTCTAGTTCAATCACAAATCGAAAACCTTAAGTTAGCGAGTGCCGACACCGCTTTTACTGCATATGGCGTGGATTTGTTTTGGTAGGTGCTTAAGACGCTCTGATGCACTGTATTTGCTGCTCTAGCTTTCGGCTATAAGCAGAAAGCTAGAGTTTTAAGCTGCAAAATCAATTAACGACCACGACCTTTGCCATTAGGCTTCGGCCTACGATTATCGCCTGCCTTACCTTTGTTAAACCCAGTGTACTTAGTCGCAAACGGCTTGGCTTTAACCGCAGTTTTAGTCTGCCCTGCTTCACCCGCTAACTTGGGTTGAAAGCTCGGTATCAAATGCTGTTTGCCGTTACCGATTAAATCCGCCCTGCCCATTTCTTTTAAAGCTTCGCGCAATAACGGCCAGTTTTTTGGGTCGTGGTAGCGCAAAAAGGCTTTGTGTAAGCGGCGTTGTTTGATGCCTTTCGGAATCGCCATATCCGGTACGTTGCGGCCAACTTTATGCAAAGTGTCTTTGCCAGAATGGTACATCGCGGTAGCAATCGACATCGGTGATGGCAAAAAGGCTTGAACTTGGTCGGCGCGGAAGCCGTTGCGTTTTAGCCAGAGCGCCAAATTCAGCATGTCTTTGTCTTCGGTGCCGGGATGGGCGTCGATGAAGTAGGGAATTAGATACTGCACTTTTCCGGCTTCTTTGGAATATTAATCAAACATTTGTTTGAAGCGGTAGTAAG
>CAIZCB010000266.1 GCA_903931355.1 uncultured Pseudomonadota bacterium | reverse complement strand
CAGCTGCCGATCACGATTGCACCAAACATTGTGCAGAACACCCAGGCGCTAAAGACCAAGCCTGTGCTCAACATTGCTCACAACATGCTGATGCTAAAGCCCATGAATGCGGTACTGAGCATTGTGCACACCACGAAGCGGCTGCCGCTCAAAGCTGTGACAAATCACATTGTGCCCATCACAAAGGTGCCGCAGCTCACGAATGTGGCGCTGCTCATTGTGAAAAACACGGCGGTTCAATGTCAGATTGCTGTGGTTCAGAACACAAATGCGACAAATAAGCTTCATCGCTTAGCTTAAAAATGATGACTTGATAGCCTTTTTTGAGGCTATCAAGTCCCATAATCACCAAGGCAATAAACTGCCGTCATACTTCACAAAACTCCCAGACTGCTCAAATTGAAAACCTTCAATTTGTTGACGCATTCCAGTGACACTTTCTTCAACATCAAGCAAACCGTTTTTGCCGCCCATATCGGTTCTAACCCAACCTGGATGCAAAATTAATACGCCCAGTTGACGTGGCCTAACATCAATCGACAGACTCTTCATCACCGCATTTAAACCGGCTTTACTGCTGCGATAAAGCAAACTACCGCCACTGCCGTTGTCAGCAATGCTGCCCATTAAACTACTAATCACAACAATCAACTTGTCAGCGCCCTGCTCTAACTGGGTCAAAAAAGCTTCGGTGACTTTAACAGGTGCCATGGTGTTGACGGTTAAGGTTTGTTGCCAAGTTTGATAATCCAAATTGCCAAAACCTTTGCCAGCAGTATCACCATAAACGCCAGCATTATTGATTAATACATCAATCGCTTGTCCTGCCAAGCGATTGGATAAGGCATCAATTTGAGAAAAATCGGCAACATCTAAAGCTTCGATTTGAATTTGTGGATATTGCTTGGCTAGATCATGCAATTCAGTGGCTGAATCAGGTTGACGACAAGCAGCAATCACCTGCCAATTAGCCAAAGCGTATTGCCGAGCAAACTCCAAACCTAGACCGCGATTTGCACCGGTAATCAAAACTGTTTTCAAAATAAAATCTCCATGAAATATAAATTAAATCATTGGGTTAAAAGACATACTTAAAGTAACTTGCAGAACATTGTTGATGTTGGATAAAGCAATTTATTAAGAGTTTCCCGTGAAACAAAATCAGCCGCCACCGCCTTTTTTGACCATCATTCCCCGTGAAGGGTTGTAACCAACAATCGCTGCACCCATGAAAATCAAGAATGCCACTGCGGTAAACACCAAGGCTTGTAAATTCAGTTGCTCATATAACGCAAAGCGAATCAACTCGACTGCTTGGGAAAATGGATTGTACTGAGCCAATGTGAATAACCATTCACTCGATTCTTTAATTTTCCATAACGGATACAAAGCGGTGGACATGAAAAATAACGGGAAAATTACAAAATTCATTACTCCTGCAAAATTCTCTAACTGCTTGATAAAAGACGATAAAAGCAAACCCAAAGCGCCAAGCATCATGCCGGATAACAGCAAGGCAGGTAAAATCCAGACATAACCCATCAGCGGTGCTTGAATGTCATATAGCCAAGCAATTCCTAAAAAAGCATAGGCTTGTAAAACCGATACCGCAGTGCCAGCAATTAATTTGCTGCATAACAAAAACCAACGCGGCAAAGGACAGACCATTAACATTCGCATACTGCCCATTTCGCGGTCATAAACCATCGACAACGAGCTTTGCATACCGTTAAACAACTGAATCATGCCAATCAAACCTGGCGTGATGTAAACCTCGTACAAAATATAAGTTTCATACGGTGGACTGATTGCAATCCCCAAGGCAGCCCGAAAACCAGCGGCAAACACAAACAACCAAACCAAAGGCCGTACCAGTGCCGAAATAAAGCGTTCGCGTTGATGTAAAAAACGTAACAATTCGCGTCCAACGATGCCAGTCATTGCCAGCCAATAATGCAGTAATTTCATGCGATTTGACCTTGAGTTAACTGTTTAAAGAGATGTCCAATATCTTTAGAATCATTAGCTTGCAGAACATTGTTAATGTAACCTTTGGCTTTTATTTGACCTTTATGCAACAGCACCAAACTATCATCATCAGCAATCTCATCAATCAAGTGAGTTGCCCATAAAACCGCTAAATTCTGCTCTTTTACCAAGCGATGTACATGCTCAACTATCGCTTGACGACTGGGCATATCCAAACCAACCGTCGGCTCATCCAATAATAAAATCATTGGTTTATGCAACAAAGCTCTAGCGATTTCTACACGACGTTTATGACCACCATTCAATAAACGCACTTTTTCATCTTTGCGTTCATACATATTCAAACGCTCTAATTCTTCCTGAATTCGCAAATCAGCCGCTTTTCGACCAATGCCATGCAATGCGGCGTGATAGCGTAAATTTTGACTGACGCTTAAATCGGGGTCTAAAGTGGTCTGTTGAAACACAACGCCTAATCGCTCTAAGGCTTGACGGCTATTTTGTTTAAGATCGAAACCACATAAGGCAATTTTGCCTTCTCGACTGTCATAAAGCCGCGTAATCAAGGAAAACAAGGTGCTTTTCCCTGCGCCATTGGGCCCTAATAAAATCGTACATTCGCCCGCTTCGACATTAAAACTGACATGGTCTAAAGCCTTTTTAGCCCCGTAGGCAAAGCTTAAATCTTCGACTGATAATGCAATCATGGTTTTACCGCCACGCCCCAAGGATAGCGACCGACTGCAACTGATTTGACCACTTTTTGCTCGACTAGATTAATAATTGATACATCATTACTGATGCCATTGGTGGTGTAGAGCTGTTTTTGATCCGGTGAAAACGCTAAATTCCAAACCCGCTGCCCAACCAATAAATACTTTTCGACTTGAAAAGTTTGGGCATTAATCACCGCGACCCGATTGGCTGGCCCCATTGCCACATAAGCGTAATGACTGTCTTGATCAACCACCACACCAACCGGCTGAATTAAATCGCTGCTAATCCCTGCGACTTCTAATTTAATGGTTTGGATAATTTGTTTGCTGGCAGTATCTAACACCATGACCGTGCCAGCCATTTCTGAAGTCGCCCAAAGCTGCTGGCTATCAGCGGTAAAATTAACCGCGCGCGGGCGAGGATCAACTAGCGTATTTTCAACAATTTGCCGCGACTTGGTGTCAATCCAGTGCAACATATTGGTGGTTTCAGAAGCGCTAACTAACCAACGATTATCAGGACTAGCCGCAATCCCTTCCGGCTCGACGCCGACCTTGATTTTTTGCACGGCTTTTTTGCTGGCAATATCAATCACAGTTACTTGGCTGTCATCTTCGTTGGAAACATACATCAACTTGCCATCAGGACTTAAAGCAAAGGTTTCAGGGTCTTCACCGGATGGTAAACGGCCTAATTCTTTCAAGCTGGAGGCATCAAAAATCCGAATCGTGTTGTCATCGCTAGTGGCAATAAACAACTGCTTATGATCTGGGCTTAAAGCAATGCCGCGAGGACGCTGGCCGACATTGACGGTTTTGATTAGTTTAGCTTCGACCGGATCCAGTACTGCAATCGCGTTATCTTTTTCCAATGTTACAAATACCGTTTCGGCGTGTAACTGACTGCTAAACAGCGCAGCAAAGGCTAGTGTGGTTAGTTTCAATCGTCGCATATTATCTCCTTGAATGCTGATGGCGCTAGGCTAGAGCCGAAAATTTGAAAGGCGGCAGTGTACATTAAAGCCAGTTGGTTTCGAAACATCCGCACAAATCGCTGTGTTATAGTGAATTAATCTTTTTATTGATCGACTTTTAACCGTGAAAAAACTCTTACAAATCTCAGACTTACACGTACAACCTAGAATCACTGACACCTTATTAGGCATCAATACCGAGCATTATTTCCATCAAGTTTTACAACACGCCCAGCAAAATCACGGGCCATTTGATTTAATTTTAATCAGTGGCGATTTAACCCAAGACCCCTGCCCGGATTCTTATCAGAGGATTTTAGAAAAATTACAATCTTATCAAACACCTACAGTTTGCTTACCCGGCAACCATGATGATTGGCAATTGATGCAGACGATTTTGAATCAAGGCGTAGTGAGTTGTCGTAAACAATTGATTTTGGATAATTGGCAGATTATTTGCCTGAATAGCCAGAAAGATGACAGCCCTACGGGATACTTGAATCAAGATGAACTTAGCTTTCTAACTGATTGTTTAAAAACCAATTTACCAAGCT
>CAIZCB010000265.1 GCA_903931355.1 uncultured Pseudomonadota bacterium | reverse complement strand
GTTGTTGTCGGTTTTGTGTTTAGACAGCACTAAGATATTGACGGCAATGGTGGTGCCAAAAAATAAGTTGGGTCCTAATGAAATAACGGTTTCGACGTAGTTGTTATCTAACAGATATTGGCGGATTTTTTGCTCGGCACCGCCACGATAAAAAATACCCGGGAAGCAGACAATCGCGGCGCGGCCTTTGCTGGATAAATAGCTCAGGGCATGGAGTACAAAAGCAAAATCGGCTTTGGATTTGGGTGCTAACACGCCGGCAGGGGCAAAGCGTTCGTCGTTAATCAGGGTTGGGTCGTCGCTGCCGATCCAGTTCACCGAATAGGGCGGGTTGGAGACAATGGCATCAAACGGTTTGTCATCGCCAAAATGCGGGTCTAACAAGGTGTTGCCCAGCGCGATATTGAATTTGTCGTAGTTAATGTTGTGCAAAAACATATTCATACGGGCAAGGTTGTAGGTGGTGTGGTTAATTTCTTGACCAAAAAAGCCGTCTTCGATGATATGGGCGTCAAAGTGTTTTTTGGCTTGCAGTAATAACGAGCCTGAACCTGCCGCTGGGTCGTAAATTTTATTGACGGTTTTTTGCTTGTGCATCGCCAGTTGTGCAATCAGTTTGGAGACGTTTTGCGGGGTAAAAAATTCGCCACCGGATTTGCCGGCATTGGCGGCATAGTTGGAAATCAGAAACTCGTAAGCATCGCCGAATAGGTCGATGTGGCTGCCTTCAAAATCGCCAAAGTCCAAACCGGCTACCCCTTTGAGCACAGCGGCCAAACGGGTGTTTTTGTCGGCAACGGTGTTGCCAAGGCGGTTGCTGGTGGTATCGAAATCGGCAAACAAGCCTTTGATGTCGCGCTCTGATGGATAGCCGTTGGCCGAACTTTCGATAGCGGCAAAGATGGCGGCCAAGTCAGTGTTTAGGCTTTCGTTGCTGTTGGCATTGGCGGCGATGTTAGCGAACAGCTGGCTTGGGTAGATAAAGTAACCCTTGGTTTTAATCGCATCGTCTTTGATTTCTGGCGTGACCACCGCATCAGGCAGCTCGGCATAGCTTATGCCATCCTCATCGCCTTCGATGTAGTTGGCGAAATTTTCACTGATAAAGCGATAAAACAGGGTTCCGAGTACATATTGCTTAAAGTCCCAGCCATCGACTGCGCCCCGCACATCGTTGGCGATTTGCCAGATTTGGCGTTGTAGTGCGGCGCGTTGCTGGGTGCTGGTCATTGGGGAATCCTGGTTTAAATACGGTTTAAATTGCTATAAGCAGCTTGGCTTTGTTAGTTAGTGGAAGCAGCGGCAATTCGCCGATGTGTTTTTATATCCTTGAAGCACAAAGTCTGTGCCTTGGGCGATTTGGGGCGGTGATGGTGAGTGGGGTTAAAGTAATAAATAACAGTGCAAAATCAGGCTTTTCCGTTGATTCTTATAATGAATGGAAAAGCCGATTCAATCGCCAGCCTCGCTGCTCATGTTCCGATAAGCTCAGCACGAACGACTTAAGTTGCAAGCAAAGTTTCTGGGCTGACTTGCTGTTTAACGACTTATAACTTTTGCAAATACTGATTAATCTGCTGTAAATCCAGTTCACTTAAACTACCGGCAGCTTCTTTAAGTTTGATGCCGTTAATTAAATAATCATAACGGCTCCGCGCATAGTCGCTTTTGGCTTTATACAAATTGCGCTCTTCGGTTAATACATCAACCATCGTCCGAGTGCCAACTTCAAAACCCGCTTCAGCCGCTTCGACGGCTTTTTCAGCTGATTGCACGGTTGCGTCTAAGGCTTTTACGCGGCTAATGCTTGAAACCACGCCACGGAAGGCATCTTTTACGCCACGGGTCGCGCTGCGTTTGACTTTTAACAGGTCTTGTTTGGCGGCTTCGTAGTCGTATTGGGCTTGGCGAGTGCGAGATAAAGTGCCGCCGCCTTCGTAGAGAGGAATGTTTAATTGCAAAGCAATGTTTTCGTTATCGCCACGTAAACCATAACGGTTACCAGTGTCTTGATCGCCGTATTGAGCGACG
>CAIZCB010000264.1 GCA_903931355.1 uncultured Pseudomonadota bacterium | reverse complement strand
TCCATATGAAATGCACTGTTGATATAGCCTTGATAATTTTGAACCGGTATTTAATAAACAATTAGAGAATTTATTTGTTGAGCGTATGGATGGTAATGAGGATATTTTTGTAAGACTGATGAACGATGATAGTTTTCGAAATATTGCGGCAAGCTATCTGATGAAGGCGGTTTATCAGCAAATTCGAGGTGGTATTTAAAGCTTGATTTTTTGGGGTTAGCTTTTCACTAACCCCAAAACCGGCTGACTTTCCCCGCTCAAATTCACCACCACTTCATCACCGACAGCCAGCATTCCAAAGCCATCATGCAAGGCATTCTGTCCAAAATAGACTTTATGATTCGCTTGCCGCAACTGCGCTAAAGCCGTCAATGGCGCTTTGCTGCTAATCGCGGTGTCTGGATCAATCGCTGGTACAGAACAGCGTGAGCAGGGTTTGGGGAGTCTGAAATTGATTTTGTTGATGCTAATGTTGCGCCAGTAATCTTCTGCGTAAGCATCACAACCGCTGACCACTAAATTCGGACGAAAGCGCAACATCGACAAATCCAAATCAGCGGCTTGATTAAAGGCTTGTAACGAAGCATCGGAAACAATTAAAAACGGAAAACCATCAGAAAAAGCAGTTTGATCTTGTTCAGTGGCGTAATCAGGATCGACTTTTCTGATCCGGTCTTGTGGGTGATAAACCAAGCGGCAGGGGTGTTGTAGAAAATCGCTGAGCCAAGCATCGACGCTATCGGATACAGTTTTTGCAAGGCATTGATCATCCCAGATACTAACCGCAATATCCTCTCCGCCTACAGGTTCCAGCTCGATGCCAATCTCGGTTTTATCCGCTGCCGATAGCCACAGTTGATTGTCGGCAATTCGGGTTTTAATCAAAGCCATTTTCGGCAAACGACGTTGGCTTAAAAATAAGCCTTGTTGGTCAACCAGCATCCATTGTCGGTCATAACGCAAGCCAGTTTTAGCCACCGGCCATTGTTGAACTTGAAAACCGGCCAGCGATTTAACCGGATA
Organism: uncultured Pseudomonadota bacterium; assembly: GCA_903931355.1. GTDB lineage: Bacteria > Pseudomonadota > Gammaproteobacteria > Methylococcales > Methylomonadaceae > Methylomonas. Next base: position 1,495 of record CAIZCB010000264.1, on the reverse strand, counting down.
AACGTAGATTTGGCTGAGAATTGGCATTGTAAATCCTTAGGCTTGTAATAAAGGGTCGAGTTCGCCTTGTCTGTCCAATGCTTGCAAATCATCAAAGCCACCGACATGCAATTCGCCAATAAAAATTTGTGGCACGGTGCGGCGGCGGGTTTTGGTCATCACTTCTTCGCGTAAACCGGGTTGGGAGTCGATGTTGATTTCTTTGTAGTTGGCACCTTTGCGTTCAAACAAGCGTTTAGCCATGGTGCAATACGGGCAGAGTGGGGCGGTGTAGATGATGATTTCGGGCATTTGAATGAGTTGATAAAAGCAGAAAAATTTATTTTAACACCGCTACGATTACTCAAGGGGGGGGTAGGGTGCATTTTATGCACCAGTTACCAGCGACTTTCTTGCTTGGTGCATGGAATGCACCCTACAGGCTCAAGCGCAATCGCATTGGCAAGTTGCTGGATTAATACCGCCGCAGCTTGTTCTAATGTTGCACCCCAAGCGACGACGCCATCTTCATGTCCAAGCATGGTAAACAGTGGCAATTGGCTGACTGGTTGAGAATTAACCAAGGCTTTAACCGCTTGCGCCATTGCTATCGTGCCATAGGCAATTTCGGCCTTGGTATGCGGCAGATTTAAAGCGAGGGTATTGCGCCAGATTTCAGGGCTATGAACATGAATCACCGCTTGGGCGTTAGCATCTTGTTGATAAACGCCAGCATGAGTCAGGGCTTCAGAAGACGGAGCGGTTAAGCCGGATGAGTTAATTTGGTTGTGTTCGACCGAAGCGCTGTCAATTAAGGCGTAATCATCTGGAGTAAGCTCGGCTAAATGGCCGGTTTGAGTACCGGAAATTACAAACGCTGAACTATTCAATATGAATCGCTGACTAATATTGCCATAACCCAAACCGTCGTATTTTTGGGGATTTTGGCCGATTAATTGCAATCGAAACAGTACACTACGCCAAGTATTGAGCTGATTAAGATTGATATTTGTCGGTAGTGGTTTATGCTGATGATTAAGGTGATATTTAATGACACCTTCCATTTCGCTCATTGGATTTGTATCCTTCTCGTGTTTTTTAGATTTTGTCTTTACTTTTCAAATACATGACAGTTAATTTTTTTCGTCCCGCCTTTTTTTCTGTATTTTTGCTGTATTTAATGGCATTGAGTTTTGCCTATGGCGCAAGCAATCAGCCAACCATTAAAGCCATTACTTTGGCCGATATTCAGCAGCGAATTCAAACTATTAAAGATAAACAGAATTTGTCTGAGGAACTCAAAAACCGGATTTTAGCCTCTTATTACGAAAGCCAAGATAATCTTAACGAATTACAAACCCAGGAAGCACAAGCCGAGTCGTTTAAACAATCAATGACCAGTGTGCCCTTAGAAGCTAAGCAACTGGTGAAACAAATCACTGATGCCGAGAATAATCTAAAGAATCGCAAACAAGAAAAATTTGCGCTGTTTCCAACTGACGAACTGGAACAACGC
>CAIZCB010000263.1 GCA_903931355.1 uncultured Pseudomonadota bacterium | reverse complement strand
GGGTTGTAAGTGAATGATTAATTTATTCGCCGGTAACTCTTTAAAACTGTCTTTAAAAATATTGTGTGGCAGTTGCTTAAAGTTGACGACGATTTCGGTGCGTTTATTCGGGGTACGTTTGCCGGTACGCATGTAAAACGGTACACCAGCCCAACGCCAGTTATCAATATCAACCCGTACAGCAACAAAGCTTTCGGTCGTGCTTTCGGTATTGGCCCCGTCTTCTTCTAAATAGCCTGGCACCGCAGAGCCTTTGATATAGCCTGATGTATATTGGCCGCGAACGGTTTTATCATCGACATTATTCGGCGTGATAGGGCGCAAAGCTTTTAAGACTTTGATTTTTTCGCTGTGGATGCTTTCCGCTGATAAATCTGCCGGTGGCTCCATCGCCACAAAAGTCAAAATTTGTAGCAAATGGTTTTGCAACATGTCACGTAACTGGCCTGTTTTATCGAAATACTCCCAGCGGCCTTCGATACCAATATCTTCACCAACAGTGATTTGAATATGGTCGATGGTGTTGTGATCCCAGTTGGTGGTGAAAATCGAATTAGCAAAGCGCAATGCCAACAAGTTCAATACCGTTTCTTTGCCCAGATAATGGTCGATGCGATAAACCTGATCTTCGTGGAATACATCCGCCACCACATCATTAATTTCTTGTGATGATTTCAAGTCATTGCCGATGGGTTTTTCCATCACCATTCTTGATTCGCGATTCAAAATTCCACAGCTTTGCAAACCTTGGCAAATGTTTTTAAACAGAAACGGCGCAACCGCAAAATAATTCACCATTACCCGTTTTTCGGTATCAACCACATTATGCAATTGTTGATATTGCTCGGTTTGAGTGAGGTCGATTTTTAGATAAGACAAGCGTTTAGAAAAGCGCTCCCACATTGCATCATCAATGCTGTTATTTAAAAATGACTGCAAACTTTTATGAGCAATTTCGACAAAACCTTCGCTGGTTTCATCTAATCTATCGACGCCAATAATCCGAGTATCGGCTTCTAATAAATTATTTTTTTCTAAACGATACAAAGAAATCAATAGCTTACGCTTGGATAAATCGCCTAGTGCGCCGTAGATAACCAAATCGCAGGGTTTGAATGTGTTGTTTGTCATTTTGTTAAATTAAAGCGTCTAAACTGTACTGATTGCAAATTTGCAAGCAATTGAATTCAGGCGGGAGTTAATAATGCCTGCATTATAAGGTGGGCTGTAGGCTGTAAACAAGTTTACTGCCTAGCTCACTGCGATTTGTGTTAGCTGTTTTTTAGCAATTGCTTCAAATGATACAAAGCATCCAAGGCTTGTTTTGGGCTTAAATTGTCGGGATTAATTTCCTCTAAGGCATCCAGCGCTGGGTGATTTTCTGGACTACTGAATAAATCCAATTGATTAACTGGCATATGCGTTTTCTGCTCAATCACCGCTGAATTTTCCAATTGCTGTAGCTTGGTTTTCGCCTGACTAATCACCGCTTGCGGTACACCCGCTAACGCCGCCACTTGTAAACCATAACTTTGGCTGGCTGGGCCGTCTTTCACCGCATGGAGAAACACAATTTTGTCGCCATGTTCCATCGCATCTAAATGAACATTATGGATATTGGCTTGTTCTTCGGCTAAGGTGGTTAGTTCAAAATAATGGGTGGCGAACAAGGTAAAAGCTTGGGTTTTACGTGCCAAATAATCCGCACAAGCCCAAGCCAGCGACAAGCCATCGAAAGT
>CAIZCB010000262.1 GCA_903931355.1 uncultured Pseudomonadota bacterium | reverse complement strand
TGCTTCTGCAATTTCAAAACGCGCTGATTGATTTCGGTCTTCGCCTTGGAGGAAACGGCAATTAAGGCCAATAATATCTTCTTGACTGTAACCAGTTAATCTTTCAAATGCTTTATTAGCATAAATAATAGGTGCATCTTCCAAATCAGGATCAGCCAGCGTTACACCGTTTACACATTCATCTAAAATAGCACTTAAAACCTGTGGAATAATTCCATTATCTTTTTGAACAACAAATGACATAATAATTTCCTAAAAATTTTTTTAAAAATTAAGCAGCTAATAATTGTTTTATATTTTCAACACTACTTTCAGCACCATCTTCTATAGCAATACGAATCAGCTTCTGAAATGGCCTCATAAAAACATCAATATCTAAAAGTTCAAACCTAAAAGTGAGGTGAGACTTTTGATTTTCGGCATCAAACTTAATGGAGTAAATGTGTTTATAAGGCGATGTAATACCTTGAAATATAAATGTAATATGTGGCTGATATTCGATGATTTCAAATATAGACTCAACAAGGGATCCATTATCGTCTCTTAACTGCTTGGCTTTATTACCTACAAACACTTCTTTACTATCAAGAGGCTCTAGCTCAACCACATCGGTAGACCATTTAGGATAATTGTCAAAAAAATTGTCAGCAACGAATGAAAATACTTCTTCTGCTGTTTTGTCTATTTCAATACTTGCTTCGCCAGCAATTTGTGTTGATGAATCAAATGGTAGTTTAATTTGCATATCGTTAACTCCTTGGAGTATGCACCAGAAACTTAATCTACCACGACAAAAATTAATGTAAAAAGAATTTAAAAAAATAAACAAGTCTAACTGCTGTAATGCAGTGAAATACAGGGGTAAGAATTTTTGTGTAAACGGTCATTAAGCAGAAAGGAGTAAAAATGACCGTATCAAAACCCATCCCATACAAACTGCTAGATAGCTTGCTGACGGGCTATCAAAAACCCGAAGGCGCCAAGTTCTCTGGTTACAAGTAGTGACTGAGTTGATGAATCACGGCGTCGAAGATATTTTTATCGCCTGTGTTGATGGTGTGAAAGGCTTCCCTAAAGCCATCGAAACCGTTTATCCTCATGCGACTGCAGCTTTACATCCTCCATTTGTTGCGTAAGAGCTTGAATTATGTCAGCTGGAAAATGCGTAAACAGGTGGCTGATGATCTCAAGCGGATTTACCAATCAGCCACGGTTGATGAGGCTGAGCAAAGATTGGTGGAGTTTGAGAAGCCATGGAATGAGGCTTATCGGAAATACGCAAGATTATTTACACCACCAACGCCATTGAGTCGGTGAATATGAGTCTACGGAAAATCACTAAAAACCGAGGCTCGTTTCCTAGCGATGAGGCTTTATCGAAGTTGTTATATCTGGCACTGATGAATATCAGTAAAAAATGGACGATGCCATTGCATGATTGGAAAACGGCATTAAATCGGTTTAGCATTCAGTTTGAAGAGCGAATGCCAAGCTATTAAGACATTCCGTTTACACAAAAATCTAAGACAGACTCAAAAAATAGCCGAGGAACCAAACCCCTCGGCTAATTTCAACAGCTAAAACTTAGTGACTAACGTCAACTTTAGCGCCTTTGCTTTGGCCGATTTCAGCCAATGCTTCCGTGAACCAAGCGGTGTCGATGTCGAAAGGTTTGCCGCCTTTGATGCGTGGGAATTCAATCGCACGTAATACGTTGCCGTTGTCTTCGTCATGGCCGATAACGCCAGACTCGCGACGGAAAGCGCATTCAACCGCTAAATCTGCACATGATTTAATCAAACGCATGTCGTTGACGTTAGATGCAGCTGCACGAGCGAAGTAACCTGATTTTTGGATCAAAGTTTTTTCAGCGCCGATCATTTGTGCGAACTGCTCGCCAAACCATTTGCCTGGGTTAACCGCGTCCAATTTGATGTGACCGAACGCATCGCGTGGCACTTCTTGGCCTTTGGCTTGCATTTCGGCAACAATCGCGTCAACGCCAGCACCTTCAGAAACGAAGATGTTAACGCAATCAACTTTGTCCATAACTTCGCGTAGACGGGCTGCTTCTGCCGCTAAATCAACGGCCATTTCTGGAACGAATACAGCGTGTACTTCGTAAGATTCGCGTGACAAGCCTAATTCTGGCAACCATTCAGCGCGGTCTAATAATTTGCGGTATTCCTGTGCGGTTGCCGCAGTTAACCAACCGCAGTTACGACCCATCACTTCGTGAACGATCAACATGCGTGGGTTGGAGTTGTTTTCTGCTACCACGTTTAAGAAGTAACGTGCACCTTGCTCAGCCGCTGTCCATGCACCCAAGGATTGTTTGATTGGGAATACATCGTTATCAACAGTTTTTGGTAAACCGATAACGGTTAAGCCGTAGTCGTTGCTAGCCAAAAATGCCGCTAAATCAGCCGCAGCTGTGTTGGTATCGTCACCGCCGATGGTGTGCAAAATATCAACGCCGTCTTTAACCAATTGGTCCGCCGCTACTTTTTGTGGGTCTTGACCTTCTTGAACCAAGCCACGTTTAACGCAATCTTTAACATTGGTTAATTTAACCCGGCTGTTGCCGATGATTGAGCCACCAAAGTTTTGCAAAACGCCGGCTTTAGCGCGGATTTCTGGGGTAACGGTGTAAAAATCGCCCAACAGTAAACCTTTGTAACCACCGCGGTAGC
>CAIZCB010000261.1 GCA_903931355.1 uncultured Pseudomonadota bacterium | reverse complement strand
TTCGCCAAGTTAGTCGTTTTTTAGATGAATTAATTCGCGACGTTGACCAAAAAACCATTAACGACGGTTTGCCACTGTCTAAAATCGGCAATAACCTCAGCGGCGAACCATCACAACATGGCCGCCTATTTTTCCAAACCCATCAACTTTCTCACTTGCTACCCGCCGATTTGCCGGGGCAAATTGCCGATAACTCAATTCTCAGCATCGTGTTGGCGTTGTCTAAACAATACCCTGATGTCGAAGTCATTTTGGTATCAAAAGACATCAATATGCGGATCAAAGCCGCCGCCTTGCAAATCAACGCCGAGGATTATCAAAACGACCAAACCATTGATGATGTTGATTTGTTATACAGCGGTTCAATGGCGCTAGAAGCCGATTTCTGGCAGCAGCATGGCAGCAATATGGAATCGTGGCAGGAAAATGCTCACACTTATTACCGGATTCACAGTTCGATTGTTAAAGACTGGTTTCCCAATCAGTTTGTCTATATCGATGATGAAACTGGCTTTCAAGCCTTGGTTAAATCGCGAGAAGGTGAAACTGCGGGTTTGCAGTTATTAAGGGATTTTAGCGAGCAAGCCCACAATGTCTGGGGCGTCTGCGCCAAAAACCGCGAACAAAACTTTGCCTTAAATGTCTTGCTTGATCCCAACATCGACTTTGTTACCTTGCTAGGTTCAGCAGGCACCGGCAAAACCTTATTAGCTTTGGCGGCTGGTTTGAGCCTGACGATGGAATCTAAGCGGTATCAAGAAATTATCATGACTCGTGAAACCATGCCTGTTGGCGAGGATATTGGCTTCTTACCCGGTAGCGAAGAAGAAAAAATGGCACCTTGGATGGGGGCTTTGATGGACAATCTGGAAGTCTTGGGTGGTCGTTCCGGTAATAGCGACTGGGAGCAGATCGCTTCACATAATTTAATGATGAATCGAGTCAAAATCCGCTCACTGAATTTTATGCGAGGTCGAACCTTTTTAAACCGCTATTTAATTATCGACGAAGCGCAAAACCTAACCCCAAAACAGCTAAAAACCTTAATTACCCGCGCTGGACCAGGTACCAAAATCATTTGTATCGGTAACTTAGCGCAAATTGACACTCCGTATTTAACTGCCACCAGTTCGGGATTAACCTATGTGGTTGATCGTTTTAAAAGCTGGGAAAACAGCGCCCACATCACCTTGAAGCGAGGCGAGCGTTCGCGGTTAGCCGATTTTGCTTCAGAGAATTTATAGTTTTTATATGTGTGAAATCGCACTGTGCCTGAATATATTCGTGGTTAGTCTTTTACCAAACAATGAAAAGTTGTTTGGTAAAAGTGGCGAAATTTCAGGAAAGAGCAATGAAAAACAAACAAAGACAGCAGTCGGTTAAAAATAAGGGCAATAATCCGATTAAAGTGGCATTGGATGACGATTTTGAATTAGACAGCTACTCAGCTCAGAAAATGGAAAATGCACAAATTGGCTCAGGTGAGTTTAAGGAAAAGATTAAAAAGGGGCAGAGGAGAGTTTGGTATTAGATTGTATCTGACTTTGTAAACCGAATAGTTAACCAAGGTCGCAAAAGGAATCACGAAAAAAACTCGCCATAATCCCAAAATGCGACCCAATAAAAAAATAGCGATTGGATGCTAGTTAACTGTTTGCGCTATTGTCTGTTTCACTTATTCTCTTGAAACCACTGCAATTTTTTTTGTAAGCTCACCACTGTACCGACAATGATTAAAGTCGGTGGCTTAATATCATCCGCTGCAACTTTTTGCGGCATATCGCTTAGCGTGCCAGTAATCACTCGTTGATGTTGCGTTGTGCCTTGTTGGACGATGGCGATTGGATGATCTTCTGGGCAGCCGTGAGCGATTAATTGCTGGCAAATTTCCGGCAAGCCAACCAAGCCCATGTAAATCACTACCGTTTGATTAGGCGCGGCTAATTGCGGCCAATTCAGGTTGATTGAGCCGTCTTTCAAGTGGCCGGTCACAAATGTGCAGGATTGGGCGTGATCTCGATGCGTAAGCGGAATGCCGGCATAACTGGCACAACCAGTTGCCGCAGTAATTCCCGGTACCACTTGAAAGCTGACGCCGTGCTCGACTAATGTTTCAATTTCTTCGCCGCCGCGACCAAATATAAACGGATCGCCACCTTTTAAACGCGCAACCCGTTTGCCTTTTAAGGCCAAACTGGCAAGCAGTTCATTGATTGAGTCTTGTGGCAGACTGTGGTTATCGCGTTGTTTGCCAACATAAATTTTTTCCGAGTCGCGTCGAGCTAAATCCAAAATTTCCGCAGAGACCAAACGGTCGTAAACAATCACATCGGCTTGCTGCATTAAGCGTAGGGCTTTGAAGGTCAGTAAATCAGGATCACCTGGCCCTGCGCCAATTAAATACACTTCGCCTTGGTTTTTACCTTGTTCGGCTTGCAAGATTTTGTCACGCAATTGCTGTTCGGCTTGTTGAGTTTTACCAGCAAACACCAATTCGGCAATGCTGCCTTGTAAGACGTTTTCCCAGAAAATTCGTCTTGGCGCACCTTCAGCGATGTATTGCTTAACCATCGGTCTAAATTGGTCGGCTAAAGCGGCTAATTTGCCAAAACTGGCGGGAATCGTTGATTCAATCTTGCCGCGTAATAAACGCGCTAATACCGGTGATGCTCCGCCCGATGAAATAGCGGCAATCACTGGCGAGCGATCAACAATTGCCGGAAAAATAAAGTTACACAGTTCGGGATTGTCTACCACATTGACCAGTAGATTTTTTTGCTTGGCTGCTTCGGCAATGTCGATATTGGCTTGTCTGTTGTTGGTAGCGGAAACCACCAAGCGGATGCCGTCTAAATCAGCTTCTTCAAAAGCTCGTTGATTAATCACTAAAGCGTGTCGTTTTTGTAATTTGGCAACCGTGTCGCTAATTTCTAGGCTGACAACGGTGATTTTTGCACCGGCTCTGGCGAGTAGTTCAATTTTGCGGGCGGCAATTTCACCGGCGCCCACCACTAAGCAAGCTTGTTGCTTCAGGTCTAAGAAAAGCGGGAAGTAATCCATCTTTGCGTTGGTCTGCATGGTTTCAGTTGATGGTATTATAAAGACTGTTTCGATTAGCTATTAAAAAAGCGATTTATGATGGAATTTGATTTAGAAGTAGACGCCAGCGGTTTGAATTGTCCTTTACCGCTATTACGCTTAAAAAAAGCAATTATGGAAGTCGAAAGCGGCCAAGTGATTAAAATTATCGCCACCGATCCAGCGGCCCATTTGGACTTTGGCGTGTACCTTGATCAAGCGGGACACACGCCGTTAAAAATCCTCAATCACGAACAACAACAGATTTTCTTCATCCAAAAGAACTAAGTTAGTCCCTTAAACTAATTACTGGCCAATTGGCTTGTTGCGCGGCTTCGCGTAATTTTTCATCAGGATCAACCGCAACTGGGTTATCGACTAAGCGCAGTAATGGCAAGTCGTTATGTGAATCGCTATAGAACCAGCTGTTTTCTAAGGATTCGGTCGAATTGGCCAACCAGTCATTGAGTTGTTTTACTTTGCCTTCTTGATAGCAGGGAATGCCGTTAAATTTGCCGGTATATTGGCCGCCGATAAATTCCGGTGTGGTTGCTAATAAGTTATCAATGCCAAATAATTCGACGATAGGCGATGTCACAAAGCGATTGGTGGCGGTAATTACCAGCAAGGTATCGCCTTGGCGGCGGTGTTTATCAACTAAGGCTTGCGCGGCTTGTAATTTAATCGGTTTGATTAATTGTTCAACAAACTCTTCACGCCATCGATGTAATTGCTCGGCATCGTGTTTAGCCAATGGCGCTAAAGAAAAATTTAAAAATTCAACAATGTCCAAACAGCCTTGTTTGTAGTCTTCGTAGAATTTTTTATTGGCTTGTTCATATTGGTCTTTATCGACAATACCGCGATCAACCAAAAACTGGC
>CAIZCB010000260.1 GCA_903931355.1 uncultured Pseudomonadota bacterium | reverse complement strand
TGGCATCGACATATCATCAAGCGTCTGTTCATGGTCCTGCTTGGTTGTCATCATCAATTAACTTGTGCTCATTGATTTCTAACTCGTCATTCCTGCGAAATCAGGAATCTATGTTTGGGCTTCGGTGGCTGGATTCCCTTTTTCATTCTTGCGTTCCCATATCCCCACGCACATACATTACTTTGCCCACCCTCTCGATGTGTTCACACAGTTCGGGATTGTTGATTTGTGTGAAAACAGATAAATCGACGCTGTATGGCAAAAGCAGATCGTCTATTTCGTCCAAGAGATCGGCTAATTCCCGATATTCAATGTTTAAGCCTTGGGCTGCATACAAAGTAATGTCAATATCCGAGCCTGGTTTGTAGTTACCTTTGGCGCGTGAACCATAAATCACCGCGCGTTCAACGTGGGGATGTCGTGCCAATGTATGACGGATTTTTTGCAGCGTGGTGTGGCTAAGGCCAAATTCCATATCGGCGTTCATGGCGGGCTATTTTTCAGTTGGCTGAAAGTGGTAACCAGCGCTACAAAGGCAGGATAAAAACGCTGCAAAATGTCTTGCGCAATGCTCTCGGCCACATCTAGGTTGTAAGTGTGCGAGCTTTGGTTTCGGGCTTTGATCATATCCATCCACGCATCACCATCGGCAATCAATTCATTTTTAAATGCTGTGCGAGTGGCATCGCGAGAACCAATTAAGCCTGTGTAGCCCTTGCTTTCCAAATAGTCTTTCAGCACATTCCAGCCAAGTTCGTGAGTGAACTCAAAGCCTTGGATAAGGCCTTGCTTTTCCAGTTTGCTCAGCGGGCGTTGCTGTTCCAATTCGAGGGCTTCAGTCAGATATTCCAAGGCATTGGTGTAGTTATGAAAACACTGCTGCCAGCGAATATCTTCAGTCATGGTCCGCTCCGGTTAAAGTTTGTTTAAACAGGGAAAGGCGAGGCACGGGTTGGTTTTTAACTGGTTAATCATCCAATAAAAAAAGCGGCTTTAAAAAACCGCTTTTTTCATGGTCTACACGCTATCAACGCTTAGATTATTCCCACTCAATGGTAGCCGGTGGCTTACCGGAAATATCGTAGGTAACTCGAGAAATGCCAGCTACTTCGTTGATAATCCGCCGTGAAATCAAATCCAAAAATTCATAAGGCAAATGCGCCCAGCGAGCGGTCATGAAATCGATGGTTTCAACGGCGCGAATTGCGATCACGTAATCGTATTTGCGGCCATCACCCATTACGCCAACCGATTTAACCGGTAAAAATACCGCGAAGGCTTGGCTGACTTTGTCGTACAAATCGTGGCGATACAGTTCTTCGATGAAAATCGCATCGGCTTGGCGTAGTAAATCGGCATATTGCTTTTTGACTTCGCCCAAAATTCGCACCCCTAAACCTGGGCCTGGGAATGGATGACGGTAAATCATGTCGGCGGGTAGACCGAGTTCTAAACCTAATTTACGCACTTCGTCTTTAAACAATTCGCGTAATGGCTCGACCAATTTCAAGGTCATGTTTTCTGGCAAGCCGCCGACATTGTGATGCGATTTAATCAAATGCGCTTTGCCACTTTTCGCGCCCGCAGATTCGATGACATCAGGGTAAATCGTGCCTTGCGCTAACCATTTCGCGTCAGTCAATTTGCCGGCTTCTTCGTCAAAAATATCAATAAACAAGCCGCCGATAATTTTACGTTTTTGTTCTGGATCGTTAATGCCAGCTAAAGCAGCTAAATAACGCTGTTCAGCATCAACGCGAATCACTTTAATGCCCATGTGTTGCGCAAACATCGCCATCACTTGATCACCTTCGTTTAAACGTAGCAAGCCGGTGTCAACGAATACGCAAGTCAGTTGTTTGCCAATGGCTTTATGCAATAAGGCGGCCACGACAGACGAATCAACCCCGCCTGATAAGCCCAAAATTACTTGATCAGTGCCGACTTTTTCGCGCACTGATTGGATGCTGTCTTCGATGATGTTGCTAGCGTTCCATAACGCTTGGCAGTCACAAATTTCCAAGACAAAACGGCTTAAAATCCGCCCACCTTGTTTAGTGTGAGTGACTTCTGGATGGAATTGCAGGGCGTAGAAGTTTTTATCTTCATCGGCGATACCTGCAATCGGCGCGCCGTCTGAGCTGGCAATCAATTTAAAACCAGTGGGCAATTCAACAACGCGATCACCATGGCTCATCCAAACGTCTAATAAACCAAAACCTTCTGGAGAAGTGTGATCTTCGATGTTTAATAACAACGTAGAATGGCCGCGAGCGCGAATTTGCGCGTAGCCGAATTCGCGATGATCCGAGGATTCGACTTTGCCGCCTAATTGTTCGGCCATGGTTTGCATACCGTAGCAAATGCCTAACACTGGAATGCCGAGTTCAAAGACAATTTGCGGTGCTCTTGGGGTGTCGCTGCTGGTGACTGTTTCAGGGCCGCCGGACAAAATCACACCTTTAGGGGCGAAGTTTTGGATTTCCTCAGCACTGCAATCGCAAGAATAAATTTCGCAATAAACGCCAATTTCGCGAATCCGGCGAGCAATCAACTGGGTGTATTGTGAGCCGAAATCGAGGATAAGGATTTTGTCGGAATGGATATTGGTTGATGATAATTGAGTCACGCGGCAAGCCTTATGTTTGAGAGCCTAGAGTAAATCTTTATAAAGTCCGTCGAGCAGGCTTTTACTATTAGTAAAACCTTTAACGGCATTTTTTTTCATATAGAGAGCGAGTCATACGCCCCACAAATC
>CAIZCB010000259.1 GCA_903931355.1 uncultured Pseudomonadota bacterium | reverse complement strand
ACTAATGATGCGGTTGATATTTCGGCAATGGGTGGATGGCGTGAGTTTTTAGCATCATCAAGCTAAGGCTTTGATTGCTGGTCAATTTTAGGTATTTCATTACAAGGAGGAGTAGTCATGAGTTCGTCATTAAAAGCAACGTTAAATGGATGGCATCTGTGGGGGTTGGCCGTAGGTTTGGTGATCTCAGGTGAGTATTTTGGTTGGAGTTATGGTTGGGATAAAGCAGGGACTTTAGGTTTCTTGGTGACATCCATTTTAATCGCGGTGATGTACACCACGTTTATTTTCAGTTTTACCGAGTTAACCACATCAATCCCGCATGCGGGTGGTCCTTTTGCTTATGCAAGGCGGGCCTTTGGCGCAAAAACAGCCTATGTCGCTGGCTTCTCGACATTAGTCGAGTTTGTGTTTGCACCACCAGCGATTGCAATGGCGATTGGCGCTTATCTGAACGTTCAGTTCCCAACCGTTGATCCTAAAACGTTTGCGATGGGTTCATATTTAGTTTTTGTGTTGCTCAATATTATTGGTGTTCGCATTGCGGCAACTTTTGAATTATTCGTCACTATATTGGCGATTGCGGAATTACTCGTGTTTATGGGTGTTGTTTCACCAGGCTTCTCGATGTCTAATTTTGTGGCACATGGCTGGTCTGGCGCCGATACATTTAGTGTGGCTTCGATTTCAGGCATAGTTGCTGCGATTCCTTTTGCCATTTGGTTCTTCTTGGCAATTGAAGGTGTGGCGATGGCGGCAGAAGAAGCTGAAAATCCACGTAAAACGATTCCGAAAGCATATATTTCAGGTATTTTAACCTTGGTAGTGTTGGCGATTGGCGTGATGGTTTTTGCTGGTGGTGCAGGTAATTGGAAAGCGCTTTCAAATATTAACGACCCGTTACCACAAGCCATGAAAATGATTGTGGGTGAGAACAGCGGTTGGTTGCATATGTTGGTGTGGATTGGCTTGTTCGGTTTGATTGCTTCGTTCCACGGCATTATTTTAGGTTATTCACGTCAGATTTTTGCGCTTTCTCGTGCGGGTTATATGCCTAAGTTTTTTGGTACTGTGAACGAGAAATTCAAAACACCACATCGTGCGATTATTGCAGGTGCTGTGATTGGCGTGCTTGCTATTGCAGGAGATGAGTTCCAATTTGCTGGTCAAACATTAACGGCTAACTTGATTACTATGTCAGTGTTTGGTGCGATTGTGATGTATATCGTTTCAATGATGAGTTTGTTCAAATTACGTCAAAAAGAACCAAACTTAGATCGTCCTTTCAAAGCAATTGCCTATCCTTTATTCCCAGCAATTGCATTGGTGTTGGCAGGTATTAGCTTGGTGACGATGATTTACTTTAACCAGCAATTGAGTCTGCTATTCTTCGGCTTGATGGCGGTAGGTTTTGTGTACTTCAGTTTGACGCAGCATCACCGTGATGCTTCATCAGATAATCATTAATTACAGTTTAGTTTTTAGGGTGTAAATTAAAAAACCGCGTCACAAAATGGCGCGGTTTTATTCATTAAGGTGCATATGATTTATCGTTACACAATCGATAGCCATACCTATCAATTT
>CAIZCB010000258.1 GCA_903931355.1 uncultured Pseudomonadota bacterium | reverse complement strand
TCTGTCATTAAAATAAATCATGCCTTGATTGGCTTGATATAAACCGATCAAAGCTTGCGCCAAGGTCGATTTACCGCCGCCACTAGCACCGACCAAAGCAATTTTTTCACCGGCTTTAATCTCTAAATTGATGCCATTTAGAACTGGCTCGTCGTTATAGCTGAAATGCAGGTTTTTAACGCTAAGCGCAACGGTTTTTTGATTTAAAAACGGATTGCTGAGATGCGGATATTGCGGCTCGCGCTGTAAAGTGGTGAGTTGATTGACCCGATTTAAGGCACCACGCGCGGCATAAAAGGCTTGCTGGATGCTTAAAATTTCCTGAACCGGTGCCATCATGAACCATAAATAGCCAAACACCGCCAACATTTCGCCAATGCTTAAATCCGAATACAACACCATCAACATCGCGGTGGCGCGGAAAATGTCGAAACCAAACAAAAAAGTTAAGAAACTCATCCGCACCGCAGCATCACTTTTCCAAGCAAAAATCGTTGAATGGTCTTTAACCGCTTGGGCGCTATTGATGAGTTGTTGGCAATAATGCTGTTCGCGGTTACTGGCGCGAATTTGGTGGATAGCTTCTAAAGTTTCGCTGAGTGCTTGTTGGAAAACGCTATAGGCTTTGTTTTCGTTGATTTTTAAATCTTTAACTTTTGAGCCTATCGCTTTGGCTAAATAAATCACCACCGGATTTAAAACGATAATAAACAAGCCTAATTGCCAATTCATCCACAACAAAATCAACGCCGTACCTAGCACAGTGAAACAAGCGACAATCAATTTGCTGATGGTTGAGCCAATGAAATTATCCAAGGTATCTAAATCAGTGACCATATGCGCCGCGACGGTGCCACTGCCTAAGCTTTCATATTCAGACATTGAAATGGTTTGCAATTGACCAATCAAATCAGCGCGAATTCTGAACACCACCTCTTTAGCGATATTGGAAAATTGCCGAGTTTGAATAATGTTGAGCACCAAAGTCGCCAGCCTTAACAACAAACTCACCACCAACACGCCACCAATGTAAAACACCGGCTGTTGCCATTCGGGTGGTAGCCACGGATTGACCGTATTTAAGACTATGCTGGGATGATTCAGTAACACTTCATCAACCAATAACGGCATCAACAAAGGCACCGGAACGCTGGCAGCTGTGGCTAGAAAGGCAATCAAATTACCGACTATCAGTTGTTTTTTATGCTTTAAGGCAATTTGAATAATGTATCGCCAAGAATATTTTGCTTGGCTAATAGTGTGTTTTGTTTTCAAAGGGATAAGATGTCTGAATTAGGCTTTGTTTATTATAAAGCGGTTCAATTGTTTTTACTTTTATGGGTGAGGCTGCGCCATGCCACACAAATCAATTCATAAGCTATTTTTCCAATTAGTGCTGTGCTGCTTATTCAATAGCAATGGTTTTGCTGTTGAGGATGCCAGCCAAAACCGAATTGCACAACGTCAAGCGTTTTTACAAGCCGAACGCTACATCAGCGAAAACCGCGAGGCCGATTATTTTGCCTTGGCGGCCAGTTTAAAAAGTTATCCACTCTACCCTTTTCTACATTATCAATGGTTGAAAAACCATCTTGAAGATCAAAGTAGCATTGAGCTGTATCTGAACGAATACGCCGATAGTCGCTTCGCACCACAACTACAAAGCAAATGGCTGTTATTTTTAGCCAAGCAACAACGCTGGGAGAGTGTGCTGAATCACCAATACCCTAGCAACAATCCAGAAACACAATGCCTGTTCGGTTTGGCGCAGTATCACAGCAATCAACCAGCAACTGCCTTGGAAAGCGCTAAACGCTTATGGCTACAAACGAATCCAGATGCTGAAAATTGCGATGCTTTGTTTGGCTTATTAAAGCAGTCGAGCAGTTTTGATAGCGATTTGGCTTGGCAAAAATTCAAGTTGGAATTGAGCAATAACAACCCACAAGCGGCCAGCCAATTATTAGGTTTTTTATCCGAGCCACGCCGTCAAATCGCTGGCGTTTGGTTAAAACTGTATAAGCAACCGGAATTGGTCAAACAAAATGGCGACTGGAAGCGTGACTCTGACCAAGCCGGACAGATTTTTGCTCAAACCATTCTGCGCTGGGCGGATAGCGATTTATCAGCCGCATTAGCGACTTGGGATCGCGAAAAAAACACGATTAATATTGCGCCTGAAATTTTAATTGATACCGAAAACAACTTGGCCTTGGCTTTAGCTTTCAAAGGCGAAGCCGATGCTTATCAACGCTTAGCTCAATTAAGCAAACCCAGCAAAGCCAATCGAGAATGGCAAATTCGCGCCGCTTTGCGAGCGCAAAATTGGTCGGCGGCCAATGCCGCGCTGGCTGGATTAGATGATGAAAGCAAGCTCCAAGATAAATGGCAATATTGGCAAGCACGAGCCTTGCATGAATTAGGGCAAAAACAACAGGCCGAGCATTTATTTCAACAATTAGCGCAGCAACGCAGTTTTTACGGTTTTCTAGCTGCCGAAAAACTGCAACAACCGATTAATTTGGCCGACAATCCGATTCATGTCAGCGCCGAGGAAATGGCGCAATTAAAACAACAAGCCAATTTTCAGATGGTTAGCGAATTTTTGGCTTTAGATAGGCAATTAGAAGCTAAACGCCAATGGTGGTTTGCGACAGCGAATTTGGATAAACACGATTTGGCGGTGGCTGCGAAACTCGCTGAACAATGGCAATGGCCAACGATTGCGATTTTTACCAGTGCTAAAGCGCATGAATGGAATGACATGGCGTTGCGGTTTCCGCTGATTTACGCCAATCAAATCGATCTACACGCAGCAAAACATCAGATTGATCCGGCTTTAATTTTTGGTTTATTGCGTCAAGAAAGTGCATTTGATGAAACCGCTGATTCTTCAGTTGGTGCGAAGGGCTTAATGCAAGTGATGCCGAAAACCGCGAAGGAAATCGCCGCCGAGTTAAAACAAGTTTGGCAACGCGATAGCAGTTTATTCAATCCAAATTTAAACATTCAATACGGCAGTTTTTACTACAAAAAACTCTTAGAAGAATTTGACCAACATCCACTATTAGCAACCGCTGCCTATAACGCTGGCCCGAAAAAAGTTAAACGCTGGCTACCGAATAATCAGGCTTTACCGGGGGATATTTGGATAGAGCTGATTCCTTATAAAGAGACCCGTGAATAGATC
>CAIZCB010000257.1 GCA_903931355.1 uncultured Pseudomonadota bacterium | reverse complement strand
TGCGATATGGTGGGGCATACTGGTAATTTAGAAGCGGCGATTAAAGCGGTTGAAACCATTGATCACAGCTTAGCTCAAGTAGTCGCGGCAAGTAATCAAGTCGGTGGACAAATTTTGATTACTGCTGATCACGGTAACATTGAGCAAATGACCGACGTTGAAACCGGACAAGCGCATACCGCACACACCACTAATCTTGTACCTTTAGTGCATATTGGTGGAACTAAGCCATTATTGGATGGCGGCAACTTGGCCGATTTAGCGCCTACCATGTTAGCCATCATGAACATTCCACAGCCGGTGGAAATGACTGGTCGCTCTTTGCTTGGCTAATCAATGAAGCCTAGCGTTTGTTTTTTGCTAACCGCTCTCGGTATCAGTCCGGTGCTTTATGCCGCGACTGATGCCGTAAAAAATCGTGAATTACACGAGGTTCAGTCAAAAATTCAACAAGTGGGTGCTGATGTTCGAGTATTAGCGGCAGAAAAAAGCGAACAATTAGAACAATTAAGAAAGCTGGAAAAACATTTTGGTGAGTTAATCAACGCGGTTAATTCCATCAAATCGCAAATTGCCCACCAAGAACGCGTTTTGCAAGAAGTTCGCAATAAAGTTGCTGCAACTCAAAAAGATATTCGTACTCATCAACGCGGTTTAGAAGGTTTGATAAAGGCGGTCGCAGCAATGGGCGATAAAGATAATTTAAAAATTGTCTTAAATCCCAGTGATCCAACCTTATCTAGTCGAATGTCGGTTTATTACGATTATATCGGTAAAGCCCGCTTACAAAAATTACAGGCGATTCAGGAAGATTTCCAAACTTTACGGCAATTAGAATCCCAAAAAGATACTGAAGCGCAACTGTTGCAAATTTCATTAGATAAAAAACAGCAAGAAACCGATGCACTGCAAGCATTAAAAAATCAACGTGAAAATTTATTAGCGCAGATTAATAGCAATGTCGCTTCTAAAACGGAACAACTACAGCGTTTAGTTCATGATGAGAAAAAACTAGAATCCTTGCTGGCTTCATTACCAAAAACTGATGATAATGGTTTTCATCAAGCGCCACAGAGTGTTGAGTCGGTGCGACCAACTCAACATTCAACGGTTAACACGGACGATATACCTAAAAAGCCGGAACCGATTGTTAATGAAACGGTCTCAAATCAACCCTTTGAATCGTTAAAAGGGCAATTACCTTATCCGGTTCAAGGTGCAATAGCCGAACGATTTGGTAGTAAACGCTTTGAAGTAACTTGGGATGGCGTTGTTATAAACGGTCGCGAAGGTGCTGATGTTCGTGCGGTCGCATCCGGTCGAGTGGTTTATGCCGACTGGTTTCGCGGTTATGGTTTGATGGTGATTGTCGATCATGGCAGAGGTTATTTAAGTCTATACGCCTTCAATCAGAACATAAGCAAAAATGTTGGTGCGCATGTTAAAGCGGGTGACACGATTGCATCGGTAGGACGTAGCGGCGGGCGTAGCCAAGCTGCCTTATATTTTGGGATTCGCAGTAAAGGCAGACCGGTTAATCCAGAGCACTGGTGCCGAAAGTAGGTTAAGGGAAAATTTAAAATATTTGGTTTTTGAGGATTTAAAAACACATGGTAAAAAACAAAAACAGTTTGATTTTAGTAGTAGGCTTCATTTTAGGCGCTACTGTTAGTTTGTGCGGTAGCGTGTTAGCTGAAAAACCAGCGCCTGCGCCTAAAGTTGATGATCTGCAAACCTTACCATTTGAAGAATTGCGGACCTTTACCGAAATTTTTGGACGGATTAAGCAAGATTATGTCGAACCTGTATCCGACAAGAAACTGTTAGAAGATGCGATTCGCGGCATGTTGTCAGGCTTAGATCCTCATTCAGCTTATCTAGCCAGCGAAGAATATAAAGAATTACAAGAAGGTACTACCGGCCAGTTTGGTGGATTAGGCATTGAAGTGGGTATGGAAAATGGCTTTGTTAAAGTCGTATCACCCATTGACGATACACCCGCGCAACGTGCCGGTCTGAAATCAGGCGATTTGATTGTGCGCTTGGATGATAAGCCGGTAAAAGGTATGACATTGGCTGATGCCGTCAAAACCATGCGCGGTGAGCCAGGTACCGATATTGTTTTGACCGTGATTCGTGAAGGTGAAGAAGCGCCTTTAAAGTTCACCTTGACTCGCGACATTATCAAAGTCAAAAGTGTTAAAAATAAATTGCTAGAAAAAGATTACGGCTATCTCCGTATCAGTAGTTTCCAATCGGCAACGGGTCAAAGCTTGGTTGATGCGGTTGAGGAATTGAAGAAAGAAAATGAGCGCCCATTAAAAGGTGTGGTATTGGATTTGCGTAATAATCCAGGCGGGGTTTTGAATGCCGCAGTTGAAGTCAGTGATGCCTTTTTAAATTCGGGTTTAATCGTATTTACTCAAGGCAGAATTAAAAACTCAGAAATGCGTTTTAATGCAACCCAAGGTGATGTCATCAACGGTGCGCCGATTGTGGTTTTGATTAATGGTGGTTCTGCTTCAGCATCTGAAATTGTTGCAGGCGCATTGCAAGATCAAAAACGCGCAGTGATTATGGGCGAAAAGTCATTTGGCAAAGGCTCAGTACAAACTATTTTGCCAACTAGCAATAATGCTGCGGTTAAATTGACAACGGCGCGTTATTTCACGCCATCTGGTCGATCAATTCAGGCGGAAGGGATTGAACCGGATGTAAAATTGGCTAGGGTTAAATTAGAAAATCTAGAAAAAGCTAAAGTTGAATCAATCAAAGAAGCTGATTTGTCACATCATTTGACCAATGGCAATAAAAACAAGCCAGTCAAAGAAGACAAAAAAGAAGAAAAAGATGATGTTGAAACATCGGAAAAAGAAACAGAAGAAAAAGCCGCGATTGTTGATTATCCGCTTAACGAAGCGCTCAATCTGTTAAAAGGCATTGGTATTTTAAGAAAATAAATTATGTCTAGCCTACCCAATATCGTTAATGCTGCGATGTTGGGTAGGCTTTTTTGTGTCCGCAGATAATGTTGATCCGAGTGTTAGAATAATCAAAATGGGATATACAATTAGGGTATAAACCAAATGCTTGGCAATGAAATTTAGATTAAGAGGATTTTATGCGTAACTGGAAAATGCTTCCCGCT
>CAIZCB010000256.1 GCA_903931355.1 uncultured Pseudomonadota bacterium | reverse complement strand
TTAAGGCGTCGAATTTGTCCAAGATGGCAACGATGCGGGCTTGTTCGGCAAGTGGCGGGATAGGGATTTTCATTTTCCTTAAATTATCATTATAAAGACGCTGAATTGTCCCGCCTTCAGCAACATTCCAATTTGCAATTTTATAAAAGTAAAATAAGTATTTATTTAATGCTTGGCTTTCATTATTTTCAATCCAAATGATATTGCTATCTTGAAAATAGGCATCTTTCCCATCGAATATAACTGCTCTTCCGATTGTGCCACTTGCAGAAATTAGAACTTCACCAATTCTTGGATAACTATATCTAGCTTTGTATTCATTAAATATTTCTTGAGAAATATAAGCATTAGGTTCTTTTCCGAAAGTTCCAATTTTATAAAAAGGAATATCACCTGTTTCAGATGTTTGATTTTTTAAAATTCGCTTACACATGCGAACTTCGCCAATATCACCCAAAGTTTTCCATTCAACTTCACCTTCTTCAAAGCTTAATAATTGATCGCGATAGTAGTTGTATTGTTTTTTTCTTGCTGTAAGCTCGGCGGTCAGCTCGGCGGTCAGCGCAGTAAATGTGTCCAAAATGCGGACAATTTCGGCTTGGATATTTAGGGGAGGGATGGGTGTTAGGAGTTTTTCAACCACTGTTTTTGACAAACGCGGAATACTTGCCCTACGAACCTGAGCTGAAATCGTATTCTGTTGCGTTAATAAAAAGTGATATAAGAACTTACTTTTAATATGATTTGGTGTTAAGAAAAAATAGACATCGTCTGCTGCCCAAAAATCAACATTACTATAACCAATTTCGCCTGCGGCACCCGCACTGATAATAAAAGTGCTATCAGATTTGACATTGCTTTCGTGATAATAACCTAGGGGTGTCATGCAATTTTGATAAACAGCATAATTACCAGATTCTTCTAATTGGCTTTTAACAAGTCTCCTTCCTCGTTGAAGCTTAACCACCTCCCCAAGTGCCTTCCACTCCACCTCAACGCCTTCAAGCAGTTTTTCCAAAAAACTTACCCTGCTCATGCTTCACCTCCCTGCAATTCGCGCTCGATTTGTTCAATGCTGGGTAGGCTGGTTTGCCATTCGGTAGGCAGGGATTCGAGTAATTTGTACTCGGCAATGCCTATAGGCTGCGTTTTATCGCCCAAGGCATATTCAGCTACAACTTTGTTTTTGCTCTTGCACAGCAACAGGCCGATGGTAGGGTTGTCCTGCTCGCTCTTGACTTGTCGATCTACCGCTGTGAGGTAAAACCCAAGCTGGCCTAGATGTTCGGGTTTGAACTTGCCGCCTTTGAGTTCAATCACCACATAACAGCGCAGTTTGAGGTGATAAAACAGCAGATCGATGAAGAATTCGTCGCCGCCCACATCTAGCAACACCTGCCGCCCGACGAATGCAAAGCCCGTGCCCAACTCCAGCAAAAATTCGGTGACATGCTTAACCAAGGCATGTTCAACCTCGCGCTCTTGCGCCTCGTCGGTCAGCCCCAAAAAATCGAAGCGGTACGGGTCTTTCAGCGATTCTCGCGCCAGATCAGATTGTGGTTTGGGTAAACTGGTTTGGAAGTTGGTGACGGCTGTACCGCTACGCGCTTGCAATCGGTTTTCGATTTGTATCACCAGCACATTGCGCGACCAGTTGTGCTCGATGGTTTTGGCTGCGTACCATTGGCGCTCTGCTTGCGTTTTCAGCTTCGATAACAGCACCAAGTTATGCCCCCAAGGTAATTGTCCAACAGCCTGTTGGACAATTTCGGCATCAGGCCACGCTTGAGCAAAAGCACGCATATACATCAGGTTGGCACGCGAAAACCCTTTCATTTCGGGGAAGGCCGTGCGCAAATCATGCGCCAGCCGTTCAATCACCTTACTACCCCAACCTTGTTCGGCCTGCCGCGCCAGAATATCGCGCCCGATCTGCCAGTACAGCTGCACCAATTCACGGTTCACCGCCAGCGTAGCGCGTTGTTGGGCGCTGTGAATCTGTGTTTTTAATTCAGCCAACCAGTCGGCATAGCCTACTGGTGCTTGTGTGAGTGCGATGGGTTGCTCGTTGTTGCTCACAGTGCCTCCGTTTTAAATTCGCTATAACCTTCGTAGTAATAGCTGACGTCAATCCCCTTCATAAACAAGGCGCGGTCATCAATTCGGTCGGTTAAGGCGGATTTGAGCAGGACTTTAATTTCAATATCTTTGACGACGCTGCGCTGCATGGCGGAGAGATAATCTTCTTTATCGACTAAGTTCCAATCGATTACCTGTTTGATTGCTTTTTTAAGCATCAGATCCAGCCAGATACGGGTGGCACGTCCATTGCCTTGTCGAAAAGGGTGGGCGATGTTCATCTCTACATATTTTTCGATGATTTGGTCAAAACTGCTTTGCGGCATGGCGTCGATATGTTTCAGCGATGGCTGCAAATACATCAGCGGTGCGAAACGAAAGTTGCCTTTGGCGATATTGATGTCGCGAATTTTGCCGGCAAAGTCGTAAATATCTGCAAATAAATAGCCATGAATGTCAGCAAGCCCAGCGAATGTGTCGATTTCCAGCTTAGTAATATCGCCTGAATCAAAAAGCTGTTTGGCTTTTTGCTTGCTGATTTTTTCTTCCGTCTTGGCGAGTTCAACTTGATGAGTGATATTCAATTTGTTGTCTAAGATCATTTTGGGTCGCCTTGTTGTTTGATGGCTTTGATTGCCTTATCAAAATCAGATTCGTATAGCCGATCCTGCACGTTGTAATTCTTGCCGTCGGAGGCAGTTATCCGGAAATTCCGGATAACTGAATTCTCTTGCAGCTCGCTGTCGGCAAAGATTTTTTTCAGATGCTCATTCACCGTACGCACGTTTACGTCATATAACACCGCCATCATTTTCTGGCTCAACCAGACATCTTCATCCGCATAAACAGCCTCAACGCCGCCCTCGCCACTGGCTGCGACAAAGGTAAGGTATTCGGCAGCCGATGAGCGAATGGTGGGTAGTGATTTTTGGTTTTTACTCATACCTTTTCGCCTTCAATTTCTTGCACAATCGCATCAATTTCAGTGCGTAGCTGGTCAATCTTGGCTACTGTGATTTTCAGCTCGGCATTGAGCTTATTTATATCAATCACTTCGCGGGTGTCTTTGGCGGCTACATAGCTGCTGACCGATAGGTTGTAATCGTTGGCGGCAATTGCTGCGTGATCTAAGGATTGGGCAAAATGTTCAACATCGTTTTTATTATCAAAAACGGCCATGATTTGCGCGATGTGTTCGGCGGTGAGGGTGTTGTTATTGGTTTCTTTTTTAAACAGT
>CAIZCB010000255.1 GCA_903931355.1 uncultured Pseudomonadota bacterium | reverse complement strand
TCTACTTCTTGATTCGCCATCACATGTCCTTAATTTCTAAACTACATTGACGCTATATTAAAATTTAACCTCGCATTTTACAGGTTTCAACTAAAAACTTAAACCCTTGGAGCCTTTAATTTATGCCTCACTCACCAAATTCATCCGCCAGCAAAAATCCATCAATCAAACTGGGTTGTCTATATCAATAAATTCATGCGCTAATGTGAAATGATTAGCTAGATGCTCACCTAAAGCTTTGACACCATAACGCTCAGTGGCATGATGTCCCGGCAATATAAGCCACCCCTGACTCACGAGATAAATGAACTGTTTGCTCTGAAATTTCACCGCTAATAAAAACATCCACACCCAATTCAATCGCATCGCTGATGTAGCCCTGAGCTCCGCCCGTACACCAGGCTACGTTTTTAATTGAACGATTCAGATCACCAATCACCAAAGGCACTCTGCCGAGTTGATTGCCAATATAATCAGAAAACTGCCCCAATGTTCGCAACTCAGCCAACCGACCTTGAGCAATTAAGCCTTGGTTGCCAGAGTAATCGTGCACATTCAAACCTAACAACTTTCCCAATTGGGCGTTATTTCCAAGCTCTGGATGTGCATCTAGTGGCAAATGATAAGCCAACAAACTTATTTCATTATCCAGCAGAAATTTAATGCGATTGCGCTTCAAGCCGACTACGCAAGCATCTTCGTTTTTCCAAAAATAACCGTGATGCACTAGCACAGCATCTGCCCCTGCTGATTTAGCCGCTTTCAAAAAATCCATACTTGCGCTAACACCAGTCACAATTTTGTTTACATGGGATTTACCCTCAACTTGTAAGCCATTCGGGCAATAGTCGGCGAATCGCTCCACCTGTAAAATTTGTCGGGTATAATTTACTAATTGTTTTAATTCCATATTTTTTCCGAATTTGTTACGTTAATTATTTTTATCTGGTAACCCATATGAAGAAGCTTTGGCTCATTTTCGCACAAACCGTCACGATCAGCCTTGCTGTTGTTTTTGTTGCGCAAATTTTTTATCCGAAACTCATGCCCGCCAACATTCAATATATCGAAGACAATATTTCAAAAGCCCCACAGCAAGCAAAAGGCTTTGGCTCATATAGCGATGCGGCACAAAAAGCTATGCCATCTGTGGTCAATATTTTTACCAGTAAGAAAAATGCTACCAACCCACATCAACAATTTCTAGATGATCCGCTTTTAAAGCATTTCTTTGGCGACCAATCAGACGAACAGTCCCAACATGAAACTAGCCTTGGCTCTGGCGTGATCGTGAATGAAAATGGCCTCAGTCTCACCAACCAGCATGTGATTGAATCGGCCGATGAAATTCAAGTTGCATTGGAAGATGGGCGAACAGTTAAAGCTCACGTTGTAGGTTCAGACCCAGATACTGACCTTGCAGTTCTCAAAATCGACGTTGAAAATCTTCCTGCAATCACTTTTGCTGACGCCGAAAAAAACAAAGTAGGTGATGTCGTGCTCGCCATTGGTAATCCTTTTGGGGTTGGCCAAACAGTTACGCAAGGAATTATTAGCGCTCTGGGCCGCAGCCATCTAGGCATTAGTACGTTCGAAAACTTCATTCAAACGGATGCATCTATCAACCCCGGTAATTCAGGTGGTGCGCTGATTGATGCCTATGGAAACTTAGTGGGGGTTAACAGCGCGATTTACTCTCGCAATGGTGGTTCTATGGGTATTGGCTTTGCCATCCCCGTC
>CAIZCB010000254.1 GCA_903931355.1 uncultured Pseudomonadota bacterium | reverse complement strand
TGTTCTGGTGTAGCAGCAGAATTAGGGTCTTTAACCGTAATCAACCAACCATCTTGCCCAGCACATTCGCCTTCTTCTGCTTTCGCTGTGACGTGAATACGAGCGAAACCTTCACCCACTGAAGCCGGCAATTTGGTTTTGACTTCAATATAAGTTTTGCGATTCAGAATAGCCAAATCCATTTTCTCGCCTTTCGCTTCCGCTTTAATACTCGTTAAAAGAGTTCCACGCGAAACATGGAAAGACACTTCAGAACCTGGCGCCACTTCTGCTTTATGCTCTGGCACGAAATCACGAAACTTCGGTTTTTTACATTCTTTTTTATCATCATCTTCGCCTGGCTTAACCGCCATCGCATTGCTGGCAAATAACATAGCGGCGATAAATAATAGGCTTTTCCGATTTTTGGCTAGTTTCATAGTTAACCTCTTGATTTGTTATTTTAATTATAAGTAACTGCAAGTCTCACTTTACCAGCTTTATTTGACATTTCAACGCAGAAAGCCGATTGCATTTCCTTAAACTTCTACCCTTTCAACATCTATACCATGTAAAATCGCCAGCTTTTCAAGATTAATTCGCAACTCAATGAGCATGAATATAAGAGGTACCACCATATTATCTGTGCGCCGAGGCGATAAAGTCGTGATTGGCGGTGACGGCCAAGTTACTTTGGGCAACACGGTGATGAAAGGCAATGCTCGCAAAGTGCGCCGCTTGTACCACGATAAAGTCATCGCTGGTTTTGCCGGCGCTACCGCTGATGCGTTTACCTTATTCGAGCATTTTGAAGGCAAGTTGGAAAAACATCGTGGCAATCTAACCCGCGCCGCCGTTGAAATGGCCAAAGATTGGCGTACAGATCGCGCTTTACGTAAACTGGAAGCTTTGCTGATTATCGCCGATGCTAAAACCTCATTAATTATCTCAGGCAACGGCGATGTAATTGAACCCGAATATGATTTTATGGCAATTGGTTCTGGCGGTGCATACGCCCAAAGCGCTGCTCGTGCTTTATTGGAAAATACCGAATTGAGCGCGCGTGAAATTGTCGAAAAATCCTTAAATATTGCCGCCGAGATTTGCATTTACACCAATCATAATCTGCGTATTGAAGAATTAGACGCCGAACCGCAAGAGTAAGCCCATGAGCCAAATGACACCCCGCGAAATCGTCAGCGAACTAGACAAACACATTATTAGCCAAGCCGATGCTAAACGCTCAGTGGCGATTGCCCTACGTAACCGCTGGCGTCGTAGCCAAGTGGCAGCTGAATTGCGTAACGAAATCACCCCCAAAAACATACTAATGATCGGCCCAACCGGCGTTGGTAAAACCGAAATTGCTCGTCGCTTAGCTCGTTTAGCTAACGCACCATTTATCAAAATCGAAGCCACTAAATTTACCGAAGTCGGTTATGTCGGTCGTGATGTTGAATCGATTGTCCGTGACTTGGTTGATAGCGCAGTCAAAACCACCCGCATCGATGCGATGGAAAAATTCCAAATTCGCGCCGCCGATGCTGCCGAAGAACGGGTTTTAGACATTTTGTTACCAGTTGCTGATGGCGGCACTTTGTCAGAAACCGAAGCGTCGACTCGCCAAAAAATGCGTAAAAAATTGCGCGAAGGTGATTTGGACGATAAAGAAATCGAACTTGATGTTGCTGCGCCATCGGTCGGCGTCGAAATCATGGCACCGCCGGGCATGGAAGAAATGACCAGCCA
>CAIZCB010000253.1 GCA_903931355.1 uncultured Pseudomonadota bacterium | reverse complement strand
CTTGCGTTTGCAATCGCTGGAAAGCCGCCAACGTCGCCACCAACCGCCTAAATTACCGTCACGCGCCGAGCTTGGCTTGATTGTCGATAATTTAAAGGCGGTGTTATTCCCTAATCGCCTCGGCGTGCCAGGTTTGACTGAAGAAAGCATTGATTATTTTGTTGGGCATACGCTCGACAAATCACTGGGTCAGCTGCATAAACAGCTAGTTTTAGAGCTAAATTTTGCCGCAGAACAACAGCAATTAAGCATTGATGCCCATGATCAAGCCGCGCAATTAACCCGCCAATTTGCCGCCCATTTGCCGGAAATCCGGCGCTTAATTGATACTGATATTCAAGCCACTTATGAAGGTGATCCCGCTGCTCGTAGCTCAGATGAAGTATTGGTTTGTTATCCTGGCATCGTGGCGGTGATTCATCATCGCTTAGCCCATGTTTTGTATCAATTGGGCACGCCGTTAGTGGCGAGAATGATTGCTGAAATCGCTCATTCCAATACCGGTATCGATATTCATCCCGGTGCACAAATTGCCGACAGCTTTTTCATCGATCACGGCACAGGTGTGGTGATTGGTGAAACCGCGATTATTGGCCGCAATGTGCGTTTATATCAGGCTGTAACCTTGGGTGCGAAACGCTTTGATAAAGATGACAACGGCATGTTAGTGAAAGGCAATGCCCGTCATCCTATCGTTGAGGACAATGTGGTGATTTATGCCGGTGCAACGATTTTAGGCCGGATTACCATCGGTCAAGGCTCGACGATTGGCGGTAATGTCTGGTTGACTCACAGCGTCCCTGAAAATAGCCATATCAGCCAAGCTCAAACCCGAAGTTAGCGTTCATCAATTAAACCTAGGTGGTTTTTATGTTGCCAGACCCATGTACCTACATCATTTTTGGCGCCACCGGCAATTTAGCCCGGCTGAAACTGTTACCGGGTTTTTATAATCTGGAAATCGATAACAAACTCCCGCCGGAATGTTCAATTCTGGCGGTCGGTCGAAGAGCTTGGGATCAAAGCCGCTGGATCAGCGAAGTTCGCAGCATCTTGGAACAAAAAACCAAAACCGCGCTGGATGAAAGCGTGTTTGAACGGTTTTGCCAGCGCTTGTTTTATCACCAAGGCGATATGGATAGCCCAGAATGCTATCAACAACTCACCGAACGCTTAAGCAACAATCCGCAATTTTCTAAAAATATCGCCTTTTACCTAGCGATTAGCCCCGAGAATTTTGGTCCAGTGATTGAATCACTCAGTCATGTCGATTTATTCAATCAGGCCTACGGTTGGCGGCGAGTAGTGATTGAAAAACCGTTTGGTTATGACTTGGAAAGCGCACAAGTTCTGCAAAAACGCATTCATCGTTATTTAGATGAATCACAAATTTACCGAATTGACCATTACCTTGGCAAAGGCATGGTGCAAAATGTATTGGTGTTTCGTTTTGCCAATGTGATGTTCGAGCCGCTTTGGAATCGCAACTATATTGATCACATCCAAATCACCCACGCTGAAGAATTGGGCATAGGCACTCGCGGTGACTATTACGACAGCGCTGGCGCAATGCGCGACATGGTGCAAAGTCATTTGCTGCAATTGCTGACGTTAGTGACGATGGAGCCACCGGTATCAATGGATGCCGAATCCTTGCGCGATGAAAAAGTCAAAGTGCTGAAATCGATTCGACCGATTCCAAAATCGGCTGTTCACGCTCATGCCTTTCGCGGCCAATACAGCAAAGGCACGATTAAAGGTGAAACCGTCAACGGCTATTTAGATGAAGCCGATATTGCCGCAGATAGCTCGACTGAAACCTATGCGGCGCTGAAATTATTTATTGATAACTGGCGCTGGCGTGGGGTGCCGTTTTATTTGCATACCGGTAAACGCATGGCGGCCAGTCAATCGACTATTTCTATTTGCTTTCGTCATCCACCGTTGCAGTTGTTTCATGGCACCGGCGTTAGTTGCATGACGCCTAACTGGATTTTGATGGGGATTCAACCCGACGAATCGATTCGACTAGAAATGACGATTAAAGAGGCTGGATTGGAAATGCGTACCCGTACCACTAGCTTGGATGCAAGTTTCCGATTACCGAATCAACGCGCCGTTGATGCTTATGAAGATTTATTGCTGGATGTGATGAAAGGC
The DNA here is from genome assembly GCA_903931355.1 of uncultured Pseudomonadota bacterium. Taxonomy (GTDB): domain Bacteria; phylum Pseudomonadota; class Gammaproteobacteria; order Methylococcales; family Methylomonadaceae; genus Methylomonas. The sequence goes on along the minus strand of CAIZCB010000253.1, from coordinate 3,319 downwards.
GATCATTCGCTGTTTTTGCGCTTTGATGAAGTCGAATACGCTTGGCGAATTATTGACCCGATTTTGCAGCATTGGGCGACAGAGCGTGATTACATAGCCACCTACCCCGCTGGCAGTTGGGGGCCTGCGGAAAGTAGACGACTATTTGAAAAAGAAGGTCAGTTCTGGCGGACTTCGATGCTGCCAGAATGCGAGATTTAGACAATATGCTCACGTATCTGTTTTTCATTTTCGTCCACTAGATTTTTATCCAGTGAACTGCTGACCAAATCCTGAATATGGTCATTCAGGATTTGTCTTAACACGCCTAGAAAAAACGGCGGTGCAATCAAAATCAGCTTTTGGTATTCGTGGTTTACCCGACCGTACTCTAGCTTTGCCTCAATTTGTCTGGCAAACACCTCGGCTTCATGTTGCTTTAAATCGGTCGGCGCTTCAAAAGTATGGTCGCCTTCGCCATGGCCGCCAGCAATTCCGCCTTGTCTATCACATAACTCATCGCGTCCTGTCATCCGCCCTTCTTCATGCACCATGCCTTCAAATTCCTGCATCGGTTCAATCCTGCTTTGCAATAAGAAAAATCGTGCTCTGCTTCTATCGGCGACTACTACCCAAGTGTTACGCATAAATTCCCCTGTTAATAATTTGATAATGACATCGGCTTATTTAACAAGATAATCCAGCACAACATTTATATTTAATTCACATTAATTTATTTACAAAAAACATAAAAACCCAATTCAAAGACAGAAAAAATTGATCGAATTTTATTTCCTATAAAATCGAAAATGGCTTTAATCCAAAGTCTGTCGTTATGAGTGATATTAATGAAACACAGGAAACTAAAAATGAATAATTTAACACCATTTGTTAGTCACAGCTTATTTGATGAGCTATTTCGCGACACTAACCCTTCCTATTTTATCAAGCCTTTACACGGCGACCCGCTACCTAGCCAGCTTAGAATTGATGTTAAAGAAACACCGACTGAATTTACGGTGAAGGCGGATATTCCCGGCACAACCAAAGAGAATATTAATGTCGATATTGAAGGGAGTGTGGTGAGTATTCATGCCCATATTGATCAAGTAGATAGCGAGTGTAAAGACGAAAAGACGCTACGGACCGAGCGTTATTATGGTGAGATTTCTAGGAGTTTTCAGCTGGCAAATGAGATTGATGAACAAGCCAGCAAAGCCCATTATGAAAATGGAGTTTTGACGTTGAATTTAACTAAAAAACAGAGCAAAACCGGTAAGCGAATTGTGATTGCTTAATTCAGTGAAATGGTTGGGTTATGGCTACCCATAACCCAACTGATTACCTCTAACTATTAGGTGCTAGCCTTTTTAAGAATGGCGTAGAGCTGATCTTTCAATAACAGTTTTTCTTTCTTTAAATCTTCAACTTCTTCAGGCGTTGCTGTTTCAATATGCGCCTCAATGTTTTTAATTTTTTGATCTAATTCATTATGTTTATCAAACAATTTCACAAAATGATGATCACTGGTTTTTAATTCTGAAATCAAATCACGATATTCTGGGAACATAAAATACTTCCAAAAGTACGATCAAAAAGCCACTCTTAATAATTATTAGTAAGTGACTGCTGCTGGCTAATTAATTAGCCTTATAGTTGATGATACGCAAACGCCATAAATCCTGCAATTTTTTATGGCAATTAATATCAATCAGTCAGTCAGTCGTATTCTCGATAATTTTATGAATTCGTTTAGCGCTAATCGCAATAATGACCAAAATAAACGGAATTGATGCACCTTCAACAATTTCAGGATTAATTTCCCAACCCAAGCCATGCAAAGCCTCGGCAATTTTACCGACCAAACTGGCGGCATAATAGGTAATCGCCACCATCGAAATACCTTCTACCATTTGTTGCATCCGTAACTGCATTTTAGCCCGCAAAGCCATCGATGATAGCAAGGCTTGGTTTTGGCGTTCGATCAAAATATCGACTTTGGTGCGTAATAATTGGCTGGCGTTGCTGACCCGCTCGGAAATTAGCGTAAAGCGATGTGAGGTCGAATTACAGGTATTCATCGCCGGTTCTAAGCGGCGTTTGGTGAATTCGCCCAAGGTTTGAATCCCTTGAATCCGCATTTCCCGCAAATCTTCCAGACGTTGCCCGACTAATTGATAGTAAGCACTGGCAGCGGCAAAGCGGAAATGATGGGTAGAAATATGATTTTCAACTTCTGCGGCCAAGGCGGTTAATTCATCCAGCAATTTGGCGTCGTCATTGTCCGGCTGGGTCATTGAATTAGTGATGGTGTAAAGCTGACGGTCAGCCTTTTTAAGCTCTGGATAGAGCTTACGAGCAATTGGAAATGCCAATAAGGCCATGACCCGATAGATTTCAATATCAAACAAACGATGCAACAAGCGACCAGCCTGTGCGGTTTTTAACGTATGATTGACCACCAAAAAACGGCTGAAACCATCACCATGAATCCGAAAATCGGTGAACACCGAAGCCGCACCACCACTGACTTTAGAGCCAACAATCGGATTGTTGGAAAAATAAGTCGATAACGGTGATAAATCCATTTCATCGCTGTAATTAATCTCTGCAGCAGACACTACGCTGGCATGAGCGGCGACGATAACTTTACCGCTAATTTGTGACAGCCAATCAACAGGGACTTTTTTCAACGCTGGCTCTGAGAATGGTGCTTGGGTCGCGTCATAAGCGTAAAAGGTATAGGCACTAAATTCGCCATGCTGCTCCCAACTCATCTGAAACGAATCAAACTGAGCGCTAAAATGGTCGGCATCTTGATCAGGTGGTGTTGCGCCAAATCGTTCACAGAGTGCAATCAAATGCTGACGTTCGAGGGATTTTTCTTCGCTGGATAACGACAAGGCCAGATAACTGGCGCGTACTGGCAAACTCAGAATTGATGAAGCTCTAGCGTGAACTTCGTTGTGTAAGACAAAGCGTTGCGGATGATTTTGCGGAATTGGGAATAAAGTAGTCACGAGTATTCTGATAAAAGTTGTTGATAAGCGTTTAAGCTAAAACTGACAGCATTTTACCGAACAACGGCGAGTTAGATTTCTTTTCTTATGCAAACTGTTTGGAGAGCATTACGATAAATGCTTAGGATAACGGTTTATGTCAAAATTTTTGACAAGCCGTGAACAGAAACTAATTGATGGAGATATTTAGAATTTTGACAATGCTTATTAAGAAACACATTGTTTTTATTGGAAAATCAGGTGGGGTGAACGATGGGGCTCGAACCCACGACAACCGGAATCACAATCCGGGACTCTACCAACTGAGCTACGCTCACCAT
>CAIZCB010000252.1 GCA_903931355.1 uncultured Pseudomonadota bacterium | reverse complement strand
GTGCATACAAATCTAGCACGACAGCCAAATACAACCAACCCTCGTCAGTCCAGGTATAAGTTATATCAGATACCCATTTTTGATCGGGACGATCCGCTTCAAAATGCTGATTTAACAGGTTGGGAGCAACAGGCAATGAATGATTGCTATTAGGGGACAAGATCGGTTAATGATAATCCCGCTCATGACGACGACCATGGTGGCCGTGTGAGAAATGGTGTTCTGGTCTGTAGTCGTGATGACCATGTTCAAAGTGTCTTTCATGTCCGCCACCATAATTAAACTGCAACACGGGCGCTGGTGCGTAACGTGGCGCAACGGGATAAACCGGTGCCGCGTAGTAAGGTTGTGAGTAGTTGTTGTATCTAGCGACAGGATATGAAACTGGAGTGTTTGAATAGCTGGCGCTGTAAGCTGCGTAGCCACCGTTGTATGGGTGGGTTGCACAACCTGACAAAGTTAATGTAGCAATAACTAACGCGGTGATTTTCAAAGTTTTCATAACTGCCTCTTGGCGATTTGGCCTCTTTTATTTAAGTTGGGCTTAGCTTACAAGAGGCAGGCTTAATTGAATCTTAACCGATAAAATTATCCGGTTCGTTAATCACGGGATTTTGTAATTGGCCAATGCCTTCAATTTCAATTCGCACCACTTGCCCCGCTTTTAAATAGCCGCGCGGTTTCATTTTTACCCCAACCCCGCTCGGGGTGCCGGTGCTAATCACGTCGCCAGGTTCCAATGTCATCGCTTGGCTGAGATAGGCAATTTGCTCGTAACAGTTAAAAATCATTTCGCCGGTGTTAGCGTTTTGGCGTAATTCGTCATCGACCCAAGTTTTTAGGCTGAGATTGTGTGGGTCGGCGATTTCGTCTTTGGTGACGATCCAAGGGCCGAGTGGGCCGTGGGTGTCGAAGGATTTGCCGATGGTCCAAGTTGGGGTGCGAAATTGCCAGTCGCGAACCGTGACATCGTTACAAATCGTATAGCCAGCAATCACTTCATGGGCTTGTTCAACCGAGACATTGCGGCAGCGCTTGCCAATCACAAACGCTAATTCACCTTCATAATCGACTTTATCCGAGACTTTTGTGCAGTGAATCGCTTCGCCATCGGCAATTACGCAGGTGCTTTGTTTGGTGAAAAAAGTCGGGTATTCAGGTTTTTCAAGGCCGGTTTCGCCAATGTGATCGGCATAGTTGAGGCCAATGCCTAGCAATTTGCCGGGGCGTGGAATTGGCGATTGCAGAATTACATCGGCGAAGTTGATGCGGTGGTTGCCGCTATCAATCAGGTTTTGCAGGGCATTTAAACCGCTGGCACCGCTGGTGAGGAAGGCGATCATGGTGTCAGCATGGTCGATATTGCCAGTCGCAACCACGATGCTGTTATCAACCATTGCGCCGATTTGCGATTGACCTTGATGAAGAAAAGTAAGCAATTTCATGCAGAATCCAGATTAAAGGCTAAAACTGGCATTGTAACCTGTTCGCCAAGGCTTAAAAATTGCGCATTTGCCGCAAAATCCAGGCTTGGCGTTTGTAAACATATTCGCTGGGTTGATTGGCTTTAAAGCGAATTGGGTTGGGTAAAGTTGCGGCGAGTAAGGCGCTTTGTTCGGCAGATAGCTGTTTGGCGGGGATGCCGAAATAATGGCGACTGGCAGCTTCGATGCCAAATAGATGGTCACCAAATTCCGCGATGTTTAAATACATTTCCAAAATCCGTTCTTTGCTCCACAGCATTTCCAACAACACGGTAAACCAAATTTCCAAGGCTTTGCGGACTAGGTTTTTGGCGGGCACTAAAAACAAATTTTTCGCTACTTGCTGGCTGATAGTGCTGGCGCCACGCAAGCTGCCGCCGTTTTCATAGCGTTGATAGGCTTTGCTGATGGCGTTGATGTCGAAGCCGTTGTGTTGATAAAACAATTGATCTTCGGAAGCGATGACTGCTTGTGAGGCGTGTTTGGAAATTTTTTCGTAACTGACCCAATGTTGATTAATGGCGCGATAGCCTTGGCCTGTAAACAGGTCTTCAAAGTGTTGGTTCAGCATGAAGGCCGAAGTTGGCGCAGGCATAAAGCGTAACAAAGCAACTAATAGTAGTGAACTGCCGATAAAAACTAACAGCGCATAAGCCAAGCCGCGTTTGATTTTTAGGGCTAAAGGCTGATTGCTGTTGCGGCTAACTTGGCGATAGCGATGGCTGGTGGTTGGTCGGTTCAAGCGTTAATCGTCGGTGGATTAAAATCGCTATTATCCATCGTTTAAGACGAAAATTGTCGATGGTTACTATGCTTAGGATATTCGTCAAAACCATTGCCTGTATCCCCTCCCCCGCAAAACGGTTAAAATAGCCGATTTGATTCGTCTACCAACACTCAGTGTCATGCAAACTAATTACAACACCGATGATTTAAGAATCTGCGAAACCAAGGATGTAGTGCCGCCGATTCAGGTTCATGAAGAAATTCCCATGACCGAAGTGGCTGCCAAAACCATTTTAAAAGCGCGGGCGGCGATTCATAACATTCTGACTGGTGATGATGATCGCTTGTTAGTCGTGGTTGGCCCTTGCTCAATCCACGACCCAGAAGCAGCGGTTGAATATGCTGGTCGCTTAAAACTGCTGATGGATCAATTGCAAGACGATTTAGTGATTGTGATGCGGGTCTATTTTGAAAAACCGCGCACCACCGTTGGCTGGAAAGGTTTGATCAATGATCCAGACTTAAACGCTAGTTTCAACATCAACAAAGGTTTGCGTCTTGCGCGTAAAGTGCTGTCAGACGTTAACAATCTTGGCGTCCCTGCCGCGACTGAATATTTGGATTTGATCACCCCGCAATACATGTCGGACTTGATTTCATGGGGTGCGATTGGTGCCAGAACCACCGAAAGCCAAGTTCACAGAGAATTAGCGTCTGGTTTGTCTTGCCCAGTCGGTTTCAAAAACGCCACTGATGGCGGTTTCAAAATTGCTATCGACGCGATCAATGCCGCGATGAGCCCGCATCACTTTTTATCATTGACCAAAGAAGGCCGCTCAGCGATTTTCTCGACTCGCGGTAATGAAGATGCGCACATCATTTTAAGAGGCGGCAACGACAGACCGAATTACGATGAAGTCAGCGTTGAGCAAGTGGCAACAGGCTTAGAAAAAGCCGGTTTGCGTCCGAATATCATGATCGATTTCAGCCACGCCAACTGTATGAAAAAATACGAACGCCAATTGTTGGTTGGTCAAGATGTTGGTGGTCAAATCGCTAATGGCGATACGCGCATCGTCGGCATTATGGCGGAAAGTCATTTAGTCGCTGGCCGTCAAGATGGCGAAAACGGTGGCACTTTAGTCTACGGACAAAGCATCACCGACCCTTGCTTGGGTTGGGATGACACGGTTGATTTACTGAATCATTTGGCGTCTGCCGTTCAGCAACGCCGCGCAGCAATTAAAGCGAAGGGTTAAGCATGAAAGTACAGGTTAATGGCGATAGCCGCGAATATGGTGACAACTGCACAGTGGCTGATGTGATTGCTGATTTGGGTTTAACCGGTAAGCGAATTGCGGTGGAATTAAACATGGAAATTTTGCCGTTTACCGAACATACCACACAAAGCATTAAAGACGGTGATCGTTTGGAAATTGTCCAAGCGATTGGCGGCGGCCAAGATGATTATTTCACTTTGGCTGGTAAACAATACCGTTCACGTTTGTTGGTCGGTAGCGGTAAATACAAAGATTTGGAACAAACCCGCTTGGCGACTGAAGCCAGCGGCGCAGAAATTATCACCGTAGCGATTCGTCGTACCAATATCGGTCAAAATCCCAATGAGCCAAGCTTGTTGGATGTGATTTCACCCGACAAATACACGATTTTGCCTAACACCGCTGGCTGTTACACCGCCGAAGAAGCGGTCAGAACTTGCCGCTTAGCGCGTGAATTATTAGGTGGTCATAAATTGGTCAAGCTGGAAGTATTAGCTGATCAATTAACCTTATTCCCAGACGTTGCTCAAACCTATATCGCCGCAGAAATGTTGGTTAAAGACGGCTTTGACGTGATGGTTTACACCAACGACGACCCGATTGCTGCCAAGCGTTTGGAAGAAATCGGCTGTGTGGCGGTAATGCCATTAGCCGCGCCGATTGGCTCAGGTTTAGGGATTCGTAACCCATACAACATTTTAACCATCGTCGAAAACGCCAAGGTGCCGATTTTGGTTGATGCTGGCGTGGGTACTGCTTCTGATGCAGCGATGGCGATGGAATTAGGTTGTGACGGCGTATTGATGAACACTGCAATTGCCGCCGCGCAAAATCCGGTATTAATGGCTTCGGCAATGAAAAAAGGCATTGAAGCGGGTCGCGAAGCTTTCCTAGCGGGTCGTATGCCACGCAAGCGTTTTGCCTCGGCTTCTTCGCCGATTGATGGTTTATTTCTGTAATTATTCAATAGCCTGTTCCCCTCTTTGAAAAAGAGGGGCTAGGGGAGATTATTCAAATAAATCCCCCTCAATCCCCCTTTTTCAAAGGGGGAGGCTTATTGAAAGTGACTTATTTTTAATCTTCTTACTGTCTCGGTGTCGATTCGCACCGACTGCGCCCATCATGACCGACTCGTTAAAAATTGATCCCAGCAAAATTAAAAGCTTTATCCGTCGCCAAGGCCGAGCGACCGCAGGTCAAGAGCTGGCGCTGCAAAACCATAGCGAGAAATTTTGTTTATCACCCGAACAAAGTTATGACTTTGCCCAAGTATTCGGTCGCCAAGCCCCGCTGATTTTAGAAATCGGTTTTGGCAATGGCAGCAGTTTGGCTGATATGGCCGAAGCCAACCCTGATTTGAATTACATCGGTATCGAAGTACACCGCCCCGGTGTTGGTCATTTAATGATGTTGCTGGAACAACGCAATATCAATAATGTGCGGATTTATCACCACGACGCCATCGAAATTCTGGAACAAAAAATTCCCGACAACAGCTTGGCGGGCGTGCATTTATTCTTCCCCGATCCTTGGCAAAAACGCCGCCATCACAAACGCAGGATTGTTCGTCCCAGTTTTGTCGAATTACTGCATAAAAAACTAGCCAGCGATGGTTATTTCCACGCCGCTACCGACTGGGCGCATTACGCTAAAGACATGCTCGGTATTTTGACCGAAGCCAAGTTGTTAAAAAACAGCAGTCCAGCTGGTGATTATTGTCCTCGCCCTGAATATCGACCTTTAACCAAATTTGAAAATCGCGGCTTGAATTTAGGGCATGGGGTTTGGGATTTGATTTTTCGGAAGGTTTAGCCGTCAGCTAAATACAAAACAAATTATGTTCAATGACGATGAAGTCTTATGGGCGATGCTAACCGGTGCAATAAAAGGTGTATTTCTGGTGATCGTTACTGCTTGTTTTTTGGCATTGTTGTTGTGGATGGCATTAGTTATTCTCGCTCCTTAGCTCAGAATATCGAGATCCAAAAACATGAGATGGTAATCGGAAGCACCTGACTGATAACTGTTGAGGACTGTGAATCCCTGTTTAGCGTAAAACTCGACGGCCTCAATTTTGGCATCGGTTACAACAAACCTACAGCCAACACTGTCAGCAACTCTATCAATGATCAGAGCAATAGCAAAATCAAGTAAGGCTGTTCCAATTCCATTTTCTCTATAGCGGCTATCAACTGCCAAACGTGCAATTTTGACTGCGGGCAAATACTCGTAATTATTCGCATGACTGCAATCTGAAATAGCATAGTGGTTCTGAAGATCTATCTCGCTGCATGTCAGGGTTATAAATCCAGCTATTGCATTCTGGGTAGTAACTGCCACGTAGGTTTGAGCAATGTTAGACTCTTGAAATGTTTTGGCTTGCTTTTGCAAAAACGTTTTTAGCGGCAAAAAAGCTTCGTTACCGAGCTTAAAGTTTTGGACGTTATCACCTTGATCGAGTTTTCGAATATGAAAACCAGCTTCAGACATCTTGTTTAAATTGAATTGATTTACCCTCAGTAACGCGTTTTAAAATTTCGCGGCCACGTTTTAATGCAGCTACTGCACGAGGATTACTTTTTCTCTCGTTCATAATCTGCAAAAACCTTTCGGCATCGGTACCGTTTAATTCAACACGCCCAAAAGTACTACTTTTGATAGCCATAAAACACCTCTCACTTTTGTTTGCTGGTATTTTATTAGAAATCTCAGAATCCCTGTCTTAAATTGATAAACTGCCGCTTGCTTTTAATAGGAATAACTCAGTGTCTTTACGACAACTCATCTCCCAAACCGCTATCTACGGCCTTAGCAGTATCGTCGGTCGTTTTCTCAATTACCTGTTAGTACCGCTTTACACCTACACCTTTGCCGCTGGCGAATACGGTGTGGTGTCTGAGTTTTATGCTTATGCGGGCTTTTTTGCGGTGTTGTTGGCATTTGGTTTGGAAACCGGTTATTTCCGGTTTCGGCAAAATCCAGATTATCAACATGACAGCGTTTACCGCAGCAGCTTGAGTTTTCTATTCACCAGCAGTCTGCTGTTTTTCGCGGTAATCGCCATCTACCAACAGCCTTTGTCAGCTTGGTTGCGTTACCCTCAACATCCTGAATATTTACTGTGTTTTGCGGCGATTTTGGCGATGGATGCGGTGACAGCTTTACCGTTTGCCCGACTGCGTGCTGAAAATAAAGCCTGGCGATTTGCTGGCATCAAGATGGCGGAGATTTTTATCACCATCGCCCTCAATCTGTTTTTGTTGTTGGCTTGTCCGAAATTATTAGCAATTTGGCCAGATTTAGCGGCTTATTACGATCCCAAACAAGGCGTGGCTTATATTTTCTGGGCTAACTTAATCGCCAGTTTTGTGAAGTTATTGCTGTTACTACCGCAGTTTAAAGCGATTCAATTCAAGCTTGATCCGCGGATTTTGGCACCGATGCTGCGTTATTCCTTGCCGATGGTGGTGATTGGTTTTGCGGGGATGATTAACGAAATGCTGGATCGGGCGATTTTGAAACTGATGCTGCCTTATGATTTGCCGACCAACTTAAAAATGCTTGGTATTTATGGTGCTTGCTACAAATTGTCGATTTTAATGACTTTGTTTGTGCAAGCTTTTCGCTATGCCGGTGAGCCGTTTTTCTTTTCCTATGCCGGACGCGCTGACGCCAAACGCGCTTATGCTTTGGTGATGCAATATTTTGTTATGGCTGGGGTATTAATCTTTTTAGTGGTGACTTTGTATCTGGATTTCTTCAAATATTTCATCGGCGAAGAATACCGCGAAGGTTTGGTGGTAGTGCCGATTTTGTTGTTGGCGAATCTGTGTTTGGGGATTTATGTCAATTTGTCGGTTTGGTACAAATTGAGTGACAGAACT
>CAIZCB010000251.1 GCA_903931355.1 uncultured Pseudomonadota bacterium | reverse complement strand
GCGTGGCCGGTAATAAAACCTTGTTTGTGCTGCTTTATGCTTTGATTATGAGTATGTACGGTGGTGGTTTTTCGACAATACCTGCTTATTTGGCTGATATTTTTGGTACTCGTTATGTCGGAGGGATTCACGGGCGCTTGTTAACAGCTTGGGCAACTGCTGGGGTTTTGGGGCCGGTGTTAGTGAATTATCTACGTGAATATCAACTCGCCCAAGGCGTGGCGAAAGCTGATGCCTACAATGTCACCATGTACATCATGGCGGCGATTTTGGTGTTGGGTTTTGTTTGCAATTGGCTAATTAAGCCAGTCCATGAAAAACATCATCTTAAACACGATGATTGTGATGGTGTTTATCCGAAGGGGGTAAGTTATGAATAAAAAACCAACTTCACCGATAGTGTTATCGTGTTTTGGTTATCTGTGGCATTGCCGTTAATTTGGGGTGTTTTGCAGACGATTAACAAAGCTTTGAGCTTGTTTATGTAACGCCCTTCAGTAAGCTGGGTTTTGCTATGAAGCTCTAACCCAGCTTGCCTAGATTACAAATTAATTTGCAGTCGAACGGTAATACTCTAACGCAGCTGCTACACCGCTACCGGCAGTGATGTTGATGCCGCTGTCTAATAACGCCATTTCTACGCCAGCAATCGCGCCCAACAAAGACACATCGTTCATATCGCCGATGTGGCCGATACGGAATACTTTGCCAGACAAGATGCTTAAACCAGCGCCTAATGAAATATTGTATTTATTGAAAGCAATGCTGATGACGTCACGAGCGTCTTTATCTTCTGGTACTACGATTGCAGTGACGGTGTCTGATTCAACGCCCGCTTCAGCGCAGATTTTCAAGCCCCATGCCGCAACCGCACGACGAACACCTTCGCCTAAACGGTGGTGACGCGCGTAAACATTGTCCATGCCTTCATCTAACAACAAGTCCAAAGAAGCGCGTAAGCCATGCAACATCGGTGTTGATGGTGTGTAAGGCGTGTAGCCGTCTTTGTTGGAATTGATTTGGTCTTGTAATGACAAGAACGCGCGGCGTGAAGTTGAGGTTTCTGTTGCTTTCAAGGCTTTTTGGCTGAATGCCAAAATCGCTAAACCAGCAGGCAACATAAAGCCTTTTTGTGAGCCGCTGATTGCGCCGTCAACGCCCCAATCATCCATACGGAATTCGATGCTAGCAATCGCGCTAACGCCGTCAACGAACAATAGCGCAGGGTGGTTAGCCGCGTTTAATGCGCTACGGATACCTGGGATGCTGCTGGTAACGCCAGTTGAAGTTTCGTTGTAAGTTGCCAAAACCGCTTTGATTTCGTGGTTGGTATCTTGTTTCAAACGTGCTTCTAAATGATCAACAGGAATGCCTTTGCCCCATTCAACTTCGTGTACTTCAACGTCAAAACCTAAGCGTTTTGCCATTTCCATCCACAAATGTGCGAATTGACCGACGCGATAAATGATGACTTTATCGCCTGGGTTTAAGCAGTTGGTTAAAGCCACTTCCCAGCCAGCGGTGCCAGTTGCAGGGAATACGAAGCATTGGCCAGTTTCGGTACGGAATACTTTTTTCAAGTCTTCCAAAATGGGTGCGAACAATTTTGGGAAGATCGGCGAGCGGTGATCTTCCATCGGCAGGTGCATCGCGCTCAAGATTTCGTGAGGGGTATTAGTTGGACCTGGGATAAATAAGTGATTGCGACCCGCCATGGGATTCTCCTAATTAATAAAGTAAGGCTACGTAAAATCTCGGGATATTTGCATATTTAGCCGCTTTGGGCAAGCGATTTGCCGTGTTTGTGTGGCTAATGACACAAAACCTGTCTGAAACCACAAGGACAATTTATACATATTTTTACTTTATTACCCATATAGATAACCTTGTCATAGCAATATTTATTACCATGAATATTTATTGCTTCTTCAACCCATTGTTCATTACTTTTCTTTGCTACCATGTATTGTCGAAATGTCCAACTTTGCGGTCGTGT
>CAIZCB010000250.1 GCA_903931355.1 uncultured Pseudomonadota bacterium | reverse complement strand
CAACAGATGGAAGTAGAAGATGTAAGGCTGAAAGCACGATTGCCAAAATGATGCTGAAATCAGTGATCTCAGAAGAAATTTCAAACTTAGTCGGCTGAATTTGACTAACAGAAAGAGTCTTTACCTGACTAGACTCAGAACCATCCAGTTTTAAACTATCAACAACATTAGTTATAACGGCGCTGTTAAGCTTTAAAGCAGGCGATGCAATGACTGTTGAAGGCAAAACTGAATATGCAACAGAAGCGATTAAAACAAGGGCGAATAGAACACTTTTTTTTGTCAATGTTTTCATGATTAACCTCATCTAACTTTTGAAACCTGCTTTTGGGTGCCAAATTTGGCAGTCCATAACCTAATTCTGAAGGCAGGGTAAAAAATAAACCTTAATGTGGAGAGCTAAGCTACAAGCGACCAACACTTCCAATTACTTGAGCTCAATAATACATCAAAATGTTAAAATGTGTAAATTGTTTTTTATATTTTTTTACAAAATCTAATGTGAATCGAACGCAGAAGGATTTGGCACACTTGAAGCAGAAGGCTTACAGATCAAACAACCGCTTTCGTCGAAAGTGAGGTTTGTAAAAATTGATGAAGGGAAAGGTTAGAGAGAATATTGAAAACACCATTAACTTAACGGATGTTAAAGCAGATTCGAATTCAGTGGAGACATCAAGCTGCAACGGTCCACTTGAAGGACTCTTATCTCTAGTAAGAGTGATTTTTACTTGATTTTTATTGTCATCAAATAAAAAATATTTTTTAATGCATTTACTCATAACCAAACTCCTTGGTCAATTATCAATCGAGTAACTCTAGCTATTTGAACCAAAATTAGGCTCAAACACAATTTACCAAGGCAATATGACAATTTCGTTACATTTCTTTAAAAAACTAACAATACAAATAAAGCAATCTCCATGCCATTTTTCATTGGTCAATTTTGATAGATGCGCGTTTTAAGTGACCAGATAAAATTAGGTCATATAGACAAAATTATTAGATTAATTCCTAGTAAGCGAGGCACAGAAAGCTAAATATCAATTTTTATCAAATAAATACAATATAAAAACTTAAGTGGTTGATTTTTAATGATAAAAATCTAAGAAGGGATTTATCTATTGAACAGTTTTAAAACATATTACTTATAAAAAGATATCCAAATCTAAAATTATTATACAAATCAATTCAATAACAACAGCACATATAAAAATAGAAAATATAATTAATTTATTTGGTAAACATCTTTAAAATATGGCGCGTAAAATCAACGCTTACGTCGAAATAATTGACTATCTGAAGCAATATTAGGAAGCGTTAAATATAAAACTGAAAGCGCAATCGCAAGGAGCGTGCCAAAATCGCTAATTTCGGGAGAAATTTCAAATTTATCTATAGGTTTTTGACTATCAAGACTGGCTTTAACTTCGCTTTTAATCGGACTATCTGTTACAAAATTACTGATAAAGACCGTATTAAGTTTTAAAACTGGGGATGCAATGACTGATGATGATAAGGCTGAGTATGTAATAGCAACAATTAAAACAATAGCGGACAAAACATATTTTTTAGCGATTAAAGCTTTCATGACCAACCTCACTGTTTAAGTTTTTTTGCGTGGCTGCTGCTTAACATCCCAGCTAAGCGTCTAATACAGCTACTTACGTTTTATGGCAATTTGTTTACGAAATGAAAAAACCATATCAATCATAAAGCAACATATGCGCCATATTTTTGATGCTAGTCAAATTTCATACAAATTGTTCATTTCGCAATCTTAATCGCTTAGCAAAAAAATCAGTGTAAAGAGGCTATCACAGGATTAAAGCTGTTATTTTGGCGCTAAGATCGATGTAAAGATTAACCGCTTTTCAGTTTTTACAGAATGCGGCTAATTGTCGCGGGAAATAATCTTAACTTACTGATTAAATTAAACTATGTCATATGACACACTTACATGAAAAATCTGTGGCATATGACGCATTTTTGATGTTTTCTTAAAGAAAACAGGAGAAATAATCAGGAAAAAAGATTGGTTCAAGCATAAAAAATGTGTCAGAAATTGCGGCTATTTCTTTAACAGTCTTACTAAGCGGCTGAAAAAATATTTACACTGCTGATTATCAAACACTGACTGTTGATGCTGTGTTGAAATTTCAACAAGTCGCTCTCAAAAAATGCACCAAAAAGCAGCTCATTCGCACCAAAACAAGCTGCTTTTTCTCAAGAAAAACTAAGGATACAAAGCCACTGTTTCCAGCCCTTGGCTTTCTGGCAAACCAAACAGCAAATTCATCGCTTGCACCGCCTGTCCAGAAGCACCTTTGATCAAGTTATCAATCACCGACAAAATCACCACCGTATCACCGCCTTGTGGTTGATGAATCGCAATCTGACAACGATTACTACCGCGCACATTGCGGGTATCGGCATGACTTCCCGCTGGCAAAACATCAACAAAGCGCTCATCTTGATAACGCTGCTCAAACAAAGCTTGTAAATCGACAGATTGAGTCAAACGCCCGTACAAAGTGGCGTGAATCCCGCGAATCATCGGCGTTAAATGTGGCACAAAGGTCAAGCCGACATTGCCACCGGCGACAATTTCCAAACCTTGCTTAATCTCCGGCAAATGCCGATGACCGCTGACGCCATAAGCCTTAAAACTTTCCCCTGTTTCGCTCATTAATGATGACAGTTCGGCTTTACGCCCTGCCCCACTGACACCGGATTTAACATCCGCAATCAAACTACCGACATCAATCGCAGCCGTTTCGATCAATGGCAAAAAGCCCAACTGCACAGCGGTTGGATAACAACCGGGGCAAGCAATCAAACGCGCTTGTTTAATCGCCTCACGATTAATTTCCGGCAAGCCATAAACCGCTTCGGCGATTAAATCAGGGCTGGCGTGCTCCATGCCATACCATTTTTCCCATTCTTTAACGTCTTTAATCCGAAAATCAGCCGATAAATCAATCACCTTAATCCCGCGATCCAGCAATTCCGCCGCCATCGTCATCGCCGTACCATTTGGTGTCGCAAAAAACACTACATCACAAGCCAGCAAATTATCTAATTCCGGCAAGCTAAACAGCGCATTGCAGTAACCGCGCAAACTCGGATAAACCTTATCCACTCGCTGCCCCGCATCGGCTCTTGAAGTCACCGCTGTCACTTCCACCGCTGGATGCAACGCCAAAATTCGTAATAACTCAACCCCAGTGTAACCAGTGCCGCCGACAATGCCTGCCCGTATCATATTGTCTAATTCTCATTAAAAGCTGATAAAACCCGCTCCAGCAAACGCCGCTGAAGCCCTAAAGATGCCTATAATAAAGTTTATCGCCATTTCTAAACACCTTTGATTCATGCAAGCTATCGAAATCATCGCTAATTCACTGCAATTAAGCCCATTGCCTCAGCCTGTTCCAGCCCCTCATCAAGTCTTAATTAAAGTTGCCGCGGCTGGCATTAGCCGCCCAGATTTAATGCAACGCCAAGGTTTATACCCCGCCCCAGCAGGCGCATCGCCGATTTTAGGCTTGGAAGTGGCCGGAACTGTTGTCGAAATCGGCAACGCCGTCAGCAGCTTTAACATCGGTGATCAAGTCTGCGCTTTGGTTAATGGCGGCGGTTATAGTGAATATTGCCTAGCCAGCGCTGTGTGTTGTTTGCCGATTCCCAAAGGCTTTAGCTTTATCCAAGCAGCTGCTTTGCCAGAAACCTTCTTCACAGTTTGGAGTAATGTCTTTAATCGTGGCGGCTTACAAGCCGGTGAAAGCATCTTAATTCATGGCGGCAGTAGCGGGATTGGCACTACTGCAATTCAACTGGCGAAAGCCTTTGGCTGCACCGTCTATGTCACCGCAGGTAGCGAGGAAAAATGCCAACGCTGTCTGGCTTTGGGTGCCGATGCGGCTATCAATTATCATCAAGACGATTTTGTCGCAGTGATAAAACAGCTAACCGCACAACAAGGCGTCAACCTAATCCTCGACATCATCGGTGGTGACTATTTCCCGCGCAATCTTAAATGCCTCGCTTTGGAAGGCCGTCTGGTACAAATTGCGATTCAAAACGGCAACACCAGCGAGATTAATTTATGGTCAGTGATGGCAAAACGGCTAACGATTACCGGCTCGACCTTGCGTGGTCGTGATGATGATTTTAAAGGCCAAATTGCCCAACAATTACGCCAGCAAGTTTGGCCTTTATTAGAAAATGGCAGTGTCAAAGCTATCATCGACTCAGTATTTCCCTTGGCATCAGCCAAACTAGCCCATCAACGCTTAATCAGCGGCCAACATTTTGGCAAAATTATTTTGGAGATTTAAAACATGAGCTACAGCACTTTAATCAGCACTAGCGAACTAGCCAAACATTTGCATGACCCGAATTGGATTATTTTCGACTGCCGTTTTTCATTAGCCGATGCTGAAGCCGGACACCGCGCCTATCGCCAAGGCCATATCGAAGGCGCTCGCTATGCTGATTTAAATAAAGATTTATCGTCAGCGGTCAAAAGCTACACAGGCCGTCATCCTTTGCCTAACTTTAGTGAATTAGCCAATAAACTCGGCGTATGGGGCGCGAATAATCGCAGTCAAATCGTGGTTTATGACGATGCCAGCGGCGCTTTTGCTGGGCGGATGTGGTGGTTATTACGTTGTATGGGACACACGCAAGTTGCGGTATTGGATGGTGGGATTAAACACTGGCAAAAACTCGGTTTACCGCAAACCACGGCGTTACCGAAAATCAGCGCCAGCCAATTTCGCAGCTATCTCGACAATCAACAATGGCTCAGCGCCCAACAAGTTGAAAACGGCTTGGCCAGCCGAAGCCTGACTTTAATCGATGCCCGCACCCCAGAGCGTTTTAACGGTTTACAAGAACCGATAGACCCGATTGCCGGCCACGTTCCAAAAGCTCTCAACCGCCCGTTCCAGCTTAACCTCGATGCACAAGGTTTATTTTTACCCGCCGCACAATTACGCCAGCAATTTAATGCCTTAAGCGCTAACCGCCCTGCTGAACACATTGTTCATATGTGTGGATCAGGGGTTACTGGCTGCCATAATTTATTAGCGATGGAAGTGGCTGGGTTAAGCGGTTCAAAACTGTATGCTGGATCTTGGAGTGAGTGGATTGTGAACCCAAACCGCGAGGTTGCTGGCGTTGATAACCGAAAATAGGCATTGAAAAATTACGTGGTAGCTTGGCTTGACTAGGGCAATTCAGATTAGGGAAAAATATGCTGATTAAATCCAAACCGTCGATTTCAGAGCATGAAATTACCGACCCGTTAATTTTCAGCCAACGACGGCAAATCATTAAAGCATTTGCAGCAACCACCCTGGCTAGTGCCACTGGGATTGGCAAAGTATTTGCGGGGGAAACCAATGATAATCGCCTGACAACCACGCCAGCGGAAGTGGTGAAAAACTACACCAACTACTACGAATTTTCCTTCAATAAACAAGATTCGACCAAGCTCGCCCAAGCCTTGCCGATTGATCCATGGAACATCGAAATTAGCGGTGAAGTAGAACGACCAATGCGTTTAAACCTAGAACAACTGCTAAAACAACAAACCATTCAAGATTATGTTTACCGTTTTCGCTGTGTAGAAGCTTGGTCGATGGTGGTGCCTTGGCAGGGCTTCCAGTTGGTTAATTTATTAAAGCTGGTTAAACCTTTGTCTTCCGCTCGCTATGTCAAATTCACTACGCTATTTAATCCCCAAGCAATGCCGAATCAACTCACCTCCAGCAGTCTGGATTGGCCTTATACCGAAGGTTTACGAATTGATGAAGCGACTCATCCGCTGACCATCTTGGCAGTGGGTATGTATGGCGAAAGCTTACCTAAACAAAATGGTGCGCCGTTACGCTTAATCGTGCCGTGGAAATACGGTTTTAAAAGCATTAAAGCGATTGTCAAAATTGAATTGCTTAAAGACCAACCCAACACGGCTTGGAACCAAGCTGCGCCTAACGAATACGGCTTTTATGCCAACGTCAATCCCGCTGTCGCCCATCCCCGCTGGAGTCAACACAGCGAACGAGTATTAGGTAGCAGTTTTTTCACTGCTCGCCGTGAAACCGAATTGTTTAATGGCTATGGCGAACAAGTCGCTGATTTATACCGTGACATGGATTTACGGCGTTTTATCTAATGTTATCGAAATCGACGATAGCCTTAATCGCTTGTTGCTTGCCGTTGCTATTTCTGGGGGTGGACATTGCCACCGATGATCTCGGCGGCAACCCGATTCAAACCTTGCATATTCGAGTCGGCGATTGGAGTTTACGATTTCTGTGCCTGACCTTGGCAATTACACCGATCCAAGCGATCAGCAAATGGCGCGGCATGGCTAATTATCGACAATTATTTGGCCTTTGCAGTTTTGCTTATGCCAGTTTGCATCTGCTGGTTTATTTATTAGTCGATAATTCGCTGAATTGGCGTTTGATTTGGATTGATTTACTCGAAAGTCCTTACATTTGGTTTGGGGTTTTAGGTTTTTCGTTATCGATTTTTTCAATCAAAAAACCAAAATCATCGACTTGAAAGCTTAGGATTGCAGAATCACTTTGACAGTTAGGCTATTTTCGTAGGATTCTATTTGGGTAGTTTTATATAACGATGATTTAGAATGCCGTATTCACACAGAACAGGAAAAGACCAACAATGAGCAAAGAGACTATTCAAACTGAAGAACCAAACACCGCAGCCGAGGAAAACCAAACGATTCAAGGCCGCAGTATATTTATTATTGAAACAGTAGCGGCTGGTGTGGCTGTGCAAACAGCGCTTTTGACCGAGGATAACAACGTCCATTCGATGCCGGCTGTTTTTCCAACCTTGCAATACGCTTTGCAACAAATTGATGAATTAAGAGGCCATATCATCAATCACTTCGAAAATGCTGCTCAAATCGGTGCAAAAATTATTGCCGATAACGCCGCTGCTCAAGCCAGCGAAAAAGACAACGCAGACGCTGATACTGACTAAAAAATCTATTGACCTTAAATTGTTGGCCTGTACCTGTTTAAAGGCCAACTTTTTGAGGTTGGACAAGCAATTTGTTTTAGGTTTTACGCTTCACTTCCAGAATATTCGGTAATTGGTTGATTTTGGCTAATACCGAACTCAATTGCTCGGTGTTTTCAATTTGAATCGCCATAGTCAAAATCGCTGATAAATCATCATGAGTCTTCAAAGCTGCATCGCTAATGTGTACTTTTGCGGTGCTGAGTAATTGCGATACATCACCCAGCAAATTGGGGGCGTTAAAGGCGTGAATCACTATCGACACAACATGCCGAGCAGCTTGATTTCCACCCCATTCCGCGCCAATTAACTGGCTTTTTTGCTCATCGCTTAAATGTTGAATGTTTTCGCAATCGTGGCGATGGATGGTAATCCCGCGTTTATGTGACATGAAACCAATAATCGGTTCGCCTTTTATCGGTGTGCAGCAATGCGCCATGGTGGTGACGACATTATCAATACCCGCCACAGTGACGGTTGATTGAGCGCTAACTTTGGCAGCAACCAGTTTTAAACGCGCGGGTTCAAGTTCGGGAATTTTCAGCGCCGCTACTAATTGGCGATTGCTAATATCGCCGCGCCCCAGTGCTTCGTAAAAATAATCGGGGGTTGCTAATTTAAAGTGTTTCAGCAAGTCAGGTAGATCAAGGCTTTTAATCGCCAGACGCTTACTTTCTTTATCCAACAACTGTTTACCGGCGGCGATGTTTTCGCCTTGCTGTTGTTGTTTAAACCAGCTTTTAACCTTGCTGATTGCTCGTGGCGTTTTCAGATAACCTAGATTAGGGTCTAGCCAATTGTGGTTAGGCTGACCGCTTTTGACTGTGATAATTTCAACTTGCTCGCCGGAACTAAGGGTATAGGTTAGCGGTTTAATCTGGCCATTCACTTTGGCACCACGGCAAGTGTGACCAATTTGGGTATGAATCGCGTAAGCAAAATCCAGCGGTGTTGCGCCTTTGATTAAATCGATCAATTTACCCGCCGGAGTTAAAACAAACACCCGATCCGAAAACAATTCGGTATGGAAATTTTCGATTAAGCTATCGCCACTGTCTTTGTCTTCCAACAGCTGACGTAGCGAGGCGATATTTTTCTCAGTTGCCGAATTAAATTTACTGCCTTCTTTATAACGCCAGTGAGCGGCAACCCCCAGCTCGGCAAATTCGTGCATGGCTTTGGTACGGATTTGCACTTCAATGCGGTTAGCTTGCTCATCCAGCACGACTGTATGCAGTGATTGGTAACCGTTTTCCTTAGGGTTGGCGATGTAATCATCGAATTCTTTAGGAATGTATTGCCAAACACTGTGGACTAAACCTAGAGCGGTATAACAAGCCGATAGATTTTCGACGATCACCCGCACTGCCAGCAAATCATAAAGCTCGTCTATGCTGAGCTTTTTATTGCGCATTTTGCACCAGATGCTATAGATGTGTTTGGGGCGGCCATAGACTTTGGCTTTAATCCCCTCCT
>CAIZCB010000249.1 GCA_903931355.1 uncultured Pseudomonadota bacterium | reverse complement strand
GGATACCGGAGTTCGGCTATCTTGGCTCAGCTTGGGCGACGTTGGCTTGTTATGGTTTTATGGTGCTCGCTTCGTGGGGATTGGGGCGGTTTTATTACCCTGTGCCCTACCCGTTAGCCAAAATTAGCGCCTATGTTTTATTGGGCTTGGGTTTATATTTTGCTAACCAATATCTGCAAAGCGAACAAAACTGGAACCTTTGGCTGAGTGCTAGCGCCTGTTTATTGGTTTATTTATTAGCGGTGTTGTTTGAGGCTAGATTGTTGTTGCGGCGACGAGCGGCATAATCAAGTTGGCGTTGTTGGGCTGTAGCGAGAATCGCTTGTTGGCTTGCGTTATCGGCTTTTGACCAAGCGCCAATTTCAAACGCGGAACGATAACAACCAGTGCAAATCGCATCGTCGTCTAATTGGCAAATTTTGATACAAGGTGAGGCGGTTTGGTTAGTCATGTTGATTTAGGGTGGTAAAAAGTTGTTGAGCAGCCTGTACATCAAGTTTGATCTGCGCTTGCAAGGCTTCGAAGTTGGCAAAGCGAATTTCATCGCGAATCTTAGCTTTAAAATGCACTTCGACATAGCGGCCATAAATATCACCGCTGAAATTAAATAAATGGGTTTCCAGCACCGCTTTAGCGCCGCCGTCAAAGGTCGGGCGGTTGCCAAGGTTGGCAACGCCTTGATAAGTCTTGTCGTCCAAGCCGCTCATCGTCACCGCAAACACGCCGACCATAGGCGTGTTTCTTCTCAGCATTTCAATATTAGCGGTAGGAAAACCCAATTGTCTGCCGCGCTTATCGCCATGGGCAACACGACCGCAAACTGAATAGTCTCGCCCCAGCATCCGTTTCGCTTCGGCTAATTGGCCTTCACCCAAAGCGTCGCGGATTAACGTGCTGCTGATTCGCAAACCGCTTAACTCAAACGACACGCTGTTTTCCACCGAAAAACCAAACTCCAAACCTTTGCTTTGTAACATCGCAAAATTGCCACGCCGTGCTTTGCCAAAATGAAAATCATCGCCAATTACCAGATGTTTCACTTTCAAGTGTTTGACCAAAATCTCACTGATAAATTGTTCAGCATCGTAATCGGCCAATTTGCGGTTAAACGGCAATACCAACAGCGCATCAATCGGTGATTTGGCGAATTGAATGGCTTTTTCCCGCAAACGAGTCAAACGCGATGGCGCATGGTCGGCAAGGAAGTATTCCAACGGTTGTGGCTCGAATACCATCGCCACGGTTGGTAAATTTAATTGGCGGCCTTTGTCGGCCAGTTTATCGATCACTTGTTGATGACCTAGATGCAAGCCATCAAAATTACCGATAGTCAGCACGCAGCCATCGGGAAATGGTTCAAGATGATTCAATCCGCGAATTAAGCGCATAGAGTGGATTTAGTGAAAAAGCGCGATTTTATCAGTAAGCGGTTGGGCAAGTTGGCTTAAAGCGCTATTCGCCGCTGTAAGTCGCGGTGGTGAACAGTGATAAAAATTTGTTACGACCGTTGTTGAGTTTGCGCTGTTGGGTGTTGGCTAGGGCTAATTTGGCTTCGTTTTGTAATTGGCTATCGGCCAGTGGTTGTTGGCTACGAATCGGTGATTGGGCGGCTTTGTGAAAATAAATTTCTGCTTCGGCTAAGCGGTCTTGTTGCAACAAATAATCGGCGTAAAAGTAATTTGCATCAATGCCGTTGGGATTAATCGCTAAGCTGGCTTTCAGCAATTGCTCGGCTTTTTGGGTGTCGCCGAATGAGACCGGCCAGCTGGGAACCATGTAATACAAACTGCCCAAGGTGACAAAAGCTGCACCGTCTAAGGCTTGTGGATTTAGCTTGATGGCTTGTTCTAACAAGGTTTTAGCTTGTTTGATGGTCGCTAAAGCTTGTAGTGGTGACTGAAATTCAGCAGAACTGGCCAAAATAGTGGCCTGCCAGATTTTAGGCTCTGCTGAATTTAGATAGCGGTTGCTGAGTTCTTGTGCTTGTTCCAGCAGTTGAGGATAAGCTTGCTTTTGTTGGCCTTCATTGTTTTTGTAATAAGTCGTCGCCCACGCAGTTTCTAAGCTGGCAATCGAGGTTGTCAGGTCAGATGCCCGTAGTGGCAGGCTAAAAAGTAACAAAAAAACAACAAGAGTGGCTTTATTCATACATGAAATATAATCCATTGCAGACTATATTTCAATGTACCACCTAACTTATTGTTAATCAAACCACTCTTTGAATGGATGTTTGACTAAATTGTTGTTGTAATAACGCAAATCGGCAGTCACTTCAGCGCCTACCCAGTTTGGTTTTGCAAAAGCTTCTTCAAGTTCAGATAGTTCAATTTCCGCAACAATCAGCCCCGCATTGTCACCCATGAACTCATCAATCTCCCAGATATGTTGGCCACGCTGTACAAAGTGGCGCATTTTTTCGATTAACGGTTTGTGACATAGATCATCAAGTATCGTGTTGGCATCGCTGACGGGGATTTCGTATTCAAATTCTTGACGATGATTGCCAATCGTCGCGCTTTTGATATTCAACCAAGCTTGAGAGTCCGAAATCCGCACCCGCACCGAGCTGGTAGGTTGGCTGCTGAGATAGCCTTGTTTGTAATGTACTGAATGACTGACTTCATCGCGCCAGTCATCGTTAGCCAGTAAAAATTTATGTTCAATTTCCAATGCCATAGATAAGCCTTTTAGTTGGGGAATCAAGAATCGTTTAATTATCTCAATCGACTTGGCTAATTGTTCAAATTAATGTTAGTTTCTCGTTCCCACGCAGCGCGTGGGAACGAGAG
>CAIZCB010000248.1 GCA_903931355.1 uncultured Pseudomonadota bacterium | reverse complement strand
CATCCAGCTTCTGCAAGGCCAACAAGGCATGATGCACCTCTTGCACAGTTGATCCTGCCTCGACTGACAACATCAACTGAGCTGCTGCAATCGAATCTTGACCAAGAACCGGTAGTTGCTTAACCAAGACACGTAGTTGCTTATCGCGCAGAATCAGTTGATCAATACTAGGTGAGATTTTTTTGCAATAACCACAATTGTAGTCAATGAACTCAACCAGAGTAATGTCACCCTTTGGATTACCAAGAACTATCGCACCCGTATCGGAATAAATTACGCTGGCCAATTCAACGAGCGCTTTTGCATCTTGTTGAGCTTGGTCAACGACTTCGCGACGCTGCATTTCTTTCAATGCCTCACTTACCAATTCTGGGTGCGTCTTGAGTACTTTCTCAACAGCCTGTTCGATGGTCGATGGTTCAATAGGAGGCGTCTGAGCCATAATGACTTGGCTCAGTAGCGCCAAGTTAAAAGCAGTCAGTATTTTTATACTCAATTTATTTTTCATTTTCTATTTCTATATTTAATTACTATTAACCCAGTCACGCTATAAAATAGTCCTGTGACTTTCCTTAAAACATACGCACTTGACTCAGTTTGACACGTAATTTTTACTTAGCTTATCCTAACCCCCTGCCCATAACACGAATCGGATTGTAAGCAAATGTAACAATCCGGTAATCCAGCAAAAAAGCTTGATATACTCAAACCGAAATTAAACGACTAACCGGATGAACTTATGCAGCAGGCAAAAATACTGATTGTCGATGACGATCGGCAAATACGAACACTATTGGAACGCTATCTTAGTCAGCAGGGTTTTGTGGTCAGTGCCGTTGGAGATGGTCAAGAAATGACTAGGAAACTTGAGCGCGACCCTATCGATTTAATCGTGCTTGACTGGATGCTTCCCGGTGAACAAGGCTTGGCAATTTGCCAAAGGCTAAGTTCCGATAAAAACAATCCGCCTATTATTATGTTGACTGCCAATGGCAGCGCTGATTCTCGCATTTCAGGTTTGGAAGGTGGCGCTGATGATTATTTGCCCAAACCGTTTGAACCGCGTGAACTGGTCGCCCGAATTCATGCTGTGTTGCGTCGTCGTCCGCGCGTGGCTGCCGCTATTCCGATAGCAAACAGTTCGTTATTGTATTTCGGCCCTTATCGCCTGGATTCCGCGCAACGCTGTTTATACCGAGAAGACGCACAGATCGCACTGACTGGCAATGAATTCGCCTTGCTCAATGTCCTGGCGCAACACGCAGGAACACCGCTGTCGCGTGATCGTATTGCTTACCTGATCAATGGCCGTAACCACGGCTATGACGATCGTTCCCTAGATGTACAAATCTCCCGATTGCGCCGCCTAGTGGAAGACAATCCGGCCCGGCCCCGCTATTTACAAACGATTCGTGGCTTAGGTTATATGATGATCCAGCAAGAGGAGAAAATATGAGGCTGTTCCCTAAAACATTATTTGGACGCATGTTCCTGTTAACGCTGTTTATCATGGTGTTTAATTTCTTCCT
>CAIZCB010000247.1 GCA_903931355.1 uncultured Pseudomonadota bacterium | reverse complement strand
CCCAGGGACAGATGCCGGCGGCGGCGATCTCGGCCCGCGCGCGGCTGGCCGAGTAGCGGGCGATCGCCCCGGCCAGGACCATCGCCCGCCGCGGCCGATCGTCGCGGAGGATCTCCAGATGGTTCGGCGACGTGACGAGACGGTCGCAATCGGACGGGTCGACGCCCAGCGCCGTGCCGCCGGCCAGCAGCCACATCTCCGCGTCGGCGATCTCGATCTCCATCACGCCGTCGACGGGATCGCCGCCGGAGACGGTGTATTCCAGCGCCAGCCGCGCATCGGTCTCCCAGGCCAGCGTGGCCACCAGGTGCTCGCCCTGCCAGCGCGGCTTGAAAGGTATCGACATGGTATAAGCCTTTGCCGCTATAAGTACCTAGCCCAAACAAATCCTGATAAACCTCGGAAACACTACTGGCGTAGGCATCGGTGCCGCTGGCTCCGGCAAAAATCCGGTGATATAGCGAACGCTCATGGCGATGCGGCAAAGTCGGTGTGACTCGTGGTTGCAATATCCCATAACCGTTGACAACCTGTTGGCACTGGCAATCCAACACCGGACTATTCAAGGGATGAGCCGCTACCCCCACCAATTGCGACACCACGCCCATCGGCAATTTGGTATCCGCATCCAGCGTGATTACATAACAAACCCCGCTTGGCGCGGTGGCTGGTTGACCATTGATCGGCAAAAACGTGGTATCGGTTGCGCCGCGTAATAAACGATTAAATTCATGCAACTTACCGCGCTTGCGTTCCCAGCCCATCCATTTAGCTTCGCTGGGATTCCATAAGCGTTTGCGATGAAAAACAAAAAACAGTGGTTTGGCGTATTTAGTGTTCAAGGCATTAACCAAGCTAATCGCCAAATTCAGCAATACTTGATCTTTGGGCAAGCTTTCATGGTCGGCATCGACCCAATCGGAAAGCAAAGCAAAGCGCACCGCGCCATCGGGATTGGCTAAATAACGGATTTCCATTTGCTCAACTTGCTGCTTAACATCCTGCTCAGCGCTAAATAAAGTCGGCACCACCACAAAGGTACTAAACGCTTCAGGCACCCCGTCTTTAAATTCCAAACGCGGCATATGACAGGGCGGCAAGCCAGTAATAATGATTTGATTAATAATCCCAACCGCAATATCCGAAGCCGGAAAAATCAGCAATAAAGCTAGTATCAGCAGATGAACATCGCTAATCCCCGCACTGTTCGCTACTACTAACGGCAAGCCCAGTAATAACAGATTTAAAGCCAGCAAACTGCTGATATAAGCCAAGCCAGAATACTTGATATAAAGCCGAAGTAAGCGTTGTTTGAAATACGGTCGATAAGCCACTTGCTCTTCAAACCGATAGCGCCCTGCTCCAATCAGGTAATAACCCGGCTCCAATTGGCGTTGATCAAAATTGATTTGAATTTTGGCTCGCTCAATTTGGTTTAAAGTCAGACGAGCGATGTCTAGTTCAGAATAAGCCGAGCGTTTGGCTAATTCTTCAATGGCATGGCGATAGCGGTCGCGAGTTAAAAAATCCATCGCCAAATAGCCATCATGCTGACGCAAACAAGCATCGACCAAGCTGACTTGTTCGACAAATTGCGTCCAGTCGAACACCGAAATGGCGCGCATACTGGTGATGATATTGCGGACCGTCAAATTATCGGCAATCTGCTCGGCGTGTTCTTTGTGTACTAATTGGTCGATGCTGAGATTTTCTTGAATCAGCCAATCGGTCAAAAAATCTAAAGAAATGACGACTGATGGATGTGGATCATGTGAGCGTTGCAGAATTTGTACCGCATAAGCCTGACGCAAAGAGGCTTCGGGTAATTTGGCGGCTGGAATCGGCGGATCAGCTCGCTCGCTGTGGGCAATGATTTTTTCAATGTGATCGACAAATTGATCCGCCAAGCGCCGACCGTGTTGCGAACGCATAATCCCCACCGCTAAACGGCGCAGATTTTCGATTAACAATACGCGTAAAGTAATCGGTATCGCCCATAGCTCGCCTAAGCTCAAAGGCGTCACGCTTTGATAAGCGCTAATGAACAAATGCAGTAAATCGGGATTAAAACGGCTGTCGGTATGAGCGACTAATGCCCAAGCAATCCCATACACTCGTGGATAACCCGCAAAAATACCGTCTTCTAATTTTGGTAATTCTCGGGCGTAACTTTCGGGTAAATCGGCATAAATATCAGCTAACTGCTCTTCAATGACGTGGAAATTATCCAACAGCCATTCCGCAGCGGGGGTAATCGCGTGTTGACCACGCACTTCGGCATCAACCGCTTGATAAGCATTCAGTAAAACCACGGCATTCTCGCGAACCCGTGGAATGAGTTTTTGACCTTTTTTAAAACAGGTTTTACGTTGTGCATCGGCCAAACTGATTGCATGTTGTTGCAATCGTTCGGTATTAAATACTTCAAAACGAATCGGCGCTTCACCACCAACCGGATGCGGACTTCTAACAAAACGTCTTTGTTCTGGTCGTGCGGCTAAGCGTTTGAACCACATAAGAAATCTCAGTTAGCAACGACTAAACTCGTCCGAGCAATATCAAAACCAACAAGATAATTAATACCAAACCCAATCCGCTAGTCGGTCCATAACCCCAGCTTCGGCTGTGCGGCCAAACTGGAATAACCCCTAACAACATCAGAACCAAAATAATTAATAACAATGTGCCCGCTGTCATAGCAACTCTCCTTGATTTGAAAATTAACAACATCCAAAACCTAATCCCGTTAGGGATTGCCGATATCCAATTCACTTCAATGTGCGATCCATCCTTGGCTCTGGGACATCGGCAATCCCTAATGGAATCAAGTCATAACTGATGGTTATTAAATCTTTATCAGCGAACTAAAACCGTTCGCCAGTTAACACTGGGAAAAAATTGATTAAATTAATGATCAAGCTGAAATTGATCGCGGTAGGAAAAAAACCGTAGCAAATGGAGGGAACTCGCTACGGTTGGAGGGAAGCATCAGGCCCAATTACCTAATAGCAAGTACCGCACCCACAGCAGATACTCACCGTTGAATAGTTTAAAAATTTGGAAGCCTAATTTCGGTACGTTGCCGCACGATGCCCGAGAAGTAGATTACTGTTTACTGGGGGCAATCGAAACAATCAGTAATTCGTTTTGCACCATTTTCACACCATGGATTGCATTGGCAAGCGAGATAGCACTAGTGACAGCGGCTTCTGATGCTACTGTGCCGCTGAGTTTGACAATACCGTTGCTAGTGACCACATCAATTTGCGCGTCTTTAAGTAACTCATCACTCAAAATAGCGGTTTTGATTTTGGTGGTGATTAAGGCGTCATCAACGAATGTGCCAGTCGCTTGGGTGGTTTCAACTACCGCATCTTTATTGGCTTCGATTTGTTTTTCTACCTTGGTGACAGTTTGATCAATTTGTTTACCCATTTTTTCTGCCGGCCCCTCTGACTGCTGACACGCAGTTAAGCCAATCATCATCGCCAGACAGCTAACGATAATGGGTTTTGATTGATTGATCAGAGTAATGTTTTTCATAGCAACCCCTTATGGTCGTATTTTAAAAATGCACCGCAATCTTGCGATTAATAGATACTTCGAGACCCAAGTTTAAAAACACTCTTGATAGGCTGTCTGTTCGCTGTCAAGCATAAAACGCTAATTGCAAAGCTCGATAATTGAAAACCATGATTTAGAAAAAACCAAGATGTGATAATGTTGCATAGCAATGTGTTACAGTATAACATCGTGCTTTTGTGATTTAATCGAGTTTTACCCATGCTAAAAAACGCTGTACCGTTGTTATTAGTTCCTTCAATCGCATTAGCTTTCGAAAGCTCTGTAACCGAGCTTGAAGCCGTGATAGTTACCCCACCCAAAATTCAATCACAAATCACTTTGCCAAACGCTGTGTTAAGTGACGACGAATTAGCCATGAAAATCGGCAACAGCATCGGCGACACACTGAAAAATGAATTAGGCATCAGCAACCAATCTTTCGGGCCTGGGGTTGGAACGCCGGTGATCCGAGGTCAATCTGGCGCAAGAGTTAAAGTGCTCAGCAACGGCATCGGCAGCAACGATGCTTCTTCGATTAGCCCAGATCACGCCTCCAGCGTCGAGCCTTTACTCGCTGAACGAATTGAAGTATTACGTGGCCCAGCGGCATTGCTATATAGCGGCGGTGCAATGGGCGGTATCGTCAATGTGGTTGATAACCGAATTCCCAACAGAATTACCGACAAAGTATTAGGCGGCGGACTCGAACAACGCTTCGACTCAACTAGCGATGAAACCAGTACCACCATGAAAATTGAAGGTGGCAAAAATCAACTGGCCTATCACCTCGATGGTTTTTATCGACACCGCAATAATATGGACATCGGCGGAAGCGGTATAGATAGCGCTAAAGTTGGGATAACTGATCCATCGCTAACCGTGGTCGATAACCCCAAAGGCTATTTGAACAACACTGGCGCAGAAGCTATCAGCGGTTCGGCGGGATTATCTTGGGTTGCAACAAGCGGTTTTGCTGGCATCTCAATTAACAATCTTGATAACAATTACGGCATTGCGCCCAATGGCAACGGCGACGAAAAAGTCCGTATCGCCTTACGCCAGCAAAAATACGATTTCAAAAGTGAATTAAATAATCCATTTAAGTTCGCTAAAAATATTCGCACTCGCCTTGGCTACACCGACTATCAACATACCGAGATTGCCAATGGCGAAGCTGGGGCTTTTTACAGCAACAAATCCTATGAAAGCCGTTTAGAAATTGATCATCAAGACTTTGGTATTGTGCACGGTATAGTTGGCTTTCAAGCTCAAGCCAGCGATTTTAACGCCATCGAAAAATTAACGGGCGAAAGTATCGTCCCGCGCTCCGACATCAATAGTTACAGTGCATTCGTTTTAGAGTCGTTTGAGCTGGGCAGCTTCACTTATCAATTCGGTACTCGCGTTGAACCAACCAGTATTCAACCGGATGGTTTTGCAAATTTGAACTACACCCCAGTCAGCGCTTCTGCATCGGCGTTATGGAAATTGGATCAACGCAACAGCTTGAATTTGGCGTTGACCCGCTCCTCAAGAGCGCCACAAGTTCAGGAGTTATTAGCCAATGGCTACCATGATGCCACTCGTAGTTATGAACACGGCGATCTCAATCTGGGCCTAGAAACCGCTTATAACCTTGATTTAGGCTATCGGTTTAAAACCGATTGGCTAAGAGCCGAGTTTGATTTATTCCATAATTGGGCGGGCGATTACATCTATCAGCAAAGAAACGGTGAGTTTGTCGACAGTGTGCCGGTTTTACAAAGTGCTCAAGCGGATGCGATTTTTAAAGGCTATGAAGCGAAGCTGATTTTGCCGATGATGGAAAATCATTATGGTTTGCTGGATTTGACCTTATTCAGCGATTACACCCGTGGTGAATTCCGTAACGGTGCCAATGTTCCCAGAATGCCGCCTTTGCGTTATGGTGTGCAACTGGATTACAGCAACAAGAAATTTTCCAGTTATCTGCGCCTGACCCGAGCTGATGATCAAAGCTATATTGGCGAGTTTGACACCACAACTGCCGGTTATTTT
Organism: uncultured Pseudomonadota bacterium; assembly: GCA_903931355.1. Lineage (GTDB taxonomy): Bacteria > Pseudomonadota > Gammaproteobacteria > Methylococcales > Methylomonadaceae > Methylomonas. Next base: position 5,311 of record CAIZCB010000247.1, on the reverse strand, counting down.
TTACTCAATGTTGGGCTTAACTATCAAATCAAAGCGACAGAAAACACAAAACTGATGCTGTTTGCCAAGGGTAATAACTTGCTGAATGAAAATATTCGTAACGCAAGCTCTTACCTGCGTAATTTTGCACCGGAAGCAGGACGGGGTGCTGAACTGGGTTTTAGATTAAGTTATTAATAACCGTCATTCCCGCCTTCGCGGGAATGACGAAGTCCAGGACGTTTATCGTTCCCACAATGATAAAAACACCGACGAATACGTAGGCACGAATAAGCGCAGCGTTTCGGGCAGAGGGCTTATGAAAACTGTGAAAGCCTTCGCCGGAAACGCTACGCTTATTCCAGCCTACTAATCTTAGGCCGCTCGCTGTGCTGAAGTGGGCTTTAAATTAAGTTACTAGCCATGAATCATTTAAAAATCCCAGTCATTGTCATCACCGGTTTTTTGGGTAGCGGCAAAACCACCCTCCTCAACCGCTTACTAGCCGAAACCCCAAAATCCGCCGTGATCATTAATGAATTTGGCAGCACGCCGATTGATCAGGATTTATTGCAACAAAATGGAATGCCTTTAACCATCTTGGCTGGCGGTTGCCTGTGTTGCCAGATTAAGGGCACCCTAGCACCGACATTAAAAAACTTATGGATGGCATGGAATAGCGCAAGCGAAAAACCGTTTGATCGCATCATCATCGAAACCAGCGGCGTTGCGAGTCCAGAGCCAATTTTGGATACTTTGCTACGTGAACGCTGGTTGGCTAAACACTATCAGTTACAACAAGTCATCACCACGGTAGCCGTTCCCTCAGCTTTAGAACAATTAGCCCGTTTTAGCGAAGTGAACGCCCAAATTGCTTGGGCTGATTTGTTATTACTGACACATATCGACAACGCCAATCAGCAACAAATCGACAAAGTGGAACAGCAATTAACAGCGCTTGCCCCTGCTACGCCGCAAATTAAACACTGGCAAGTCAATCAACTGGCGAAACTAAAATCGCCTAATATCAGAGTCTTATCAACCCAGACCGAATTACCAAATCATGGTTTTCATAGCGTTTCGATTTATCTGCAAAATCCACCGACTTGGCCGCAATTACAAACCTTATTACAAGATTTTGTGACACGCTATTCAAAGCAATTACTACGAATTAAAGGCGTGATTTATCCCAACGATCACAGCCAAGCACTGGCAATTCACGCCACAACCAACACTTTGTATCCACCAACAGCATTGACCACACCAACATCAACCGAACAACACAGCAAACTGGTTTTTATTGGCAGTGAGAATTTGGATAGCATAAAAGTCGAGTTTCTTGAACAATTAGCCTTACTCACGCAAATCTAACTCGGCAAAACTTGCCGAGAAACAAGGTATCATGTAGGCAAATGCGCGTTAAAGACCTTTAAGCTTATGAAAAAACAAAAATACATGACTTGGCATAGCTACTTTATGTCAGTCGCTCTGCTCTCCTCGTTCCGCTCCAAAGACAACAAAACCCAAAACGGCGCTTGTATTGTCGATCCCAATAACAAAGTCATCGGCATTGGCTACAACGGCTTACCGGCTGGCTGCGATGATAACGACCCACAATATTGGCAAGACCAAGACGACAGCGATTTGACTCATTCAAAACACACTTATGTGGTTCACGCTGAAAAAAACGCTATTTATAACTGCATGTTGCACAACATGACGGGCGCCAAGCTTTACACCACTCAATTCCCTTGCAACACCTGCGCTCAAGCGATTATTCAGGTAGGAATTAAAGAAGTGGTTTATCTGCGTAAAAAACAGCACGACAGCCATCTGTTGATTAATCAGGCCGTAGATAAAATGTTTAAAGCGGCGGGGGTAAAAAGCATGGCTTATGCTGAGCTAGGCGTCAGCGATTCAAGTTTTATAGAACAGTTAATTGCAACGGGAGAAAATTCGTTCAATTAAAGATTCCCGTTGATTCAAACGAATCAACGGGAAAAAACGACTAAGCCTCTTAACCTTGGTCGATAACAGGCAATAAAGGACTTTCTTCAGATTCGCCTGCAACATCGACTATTTGTTCGGCTTGTAATAATTCAGCCACCAAACCAAGATAAGGTGCTAATTGTGGAATTGCTGGAATTTTCCAAGCTTTACCAACCACCAATGCCAAGATATTAGTTAACCAAGGACGATCAGATTTAGCTTGTTTAATCATGAACTCATAGGTTTCGCCGTCGGTGACGACAGCAAAATCTTCCAGCCAAACATCGATGGTATCGACTTCACCATACAGCCGTGTTTGTACATGGACTTTGCGAGAATCGAGGTCAAAACTAAATTCGGTTAATTGAGCAATGCCTTTCAAAACAAAATTCCCTACCCAGATAATCAAAGCGCTAGGGGTTAATTTGATGGCTATTTTTATTATTTTAGATATTAAGCTCATGATTTTTATAGATTGCTGATTAAAAAAACAGCGATTTTAATCGTTTTGGCAGCAATTAGTATGGTTATCGTGCAACGCGTTTACGCCCCACGCCAACAAACCCAATCAACAAAGCCAGCCCACTCGCCAAAGCCGCAATCACAAACACCTGACTAGCACCTAATTGATCCCAAAAATAGCCGCTATACAAACTCCCCAACATGCCGCCGATACCAAAGCTAAAACTGGCATAAAGCGCTGGGCCTTTGCCTTGATGTTGGTCGCCAAAATATTGATACAGCAATTGAATCGCTACCACATGGGCAATACCAAAAGAGGCGGCGTGTAAGCATTGCGCCCAAATCGCCCACGCTAATTGATCAACTTGATAAGCAATGATCAACCAGCGCCAAGTAGTTAGCGCCAAACTGACTAACAGCAAACGCCTTAGGCTAAACAATCGCAATAAATGACTGACCAGCATAAACATGACGATTTCTGCACAAACCCCTAGCGCCCACAACAAACCCGTGGCGGTTGCGGTGTATGCATGTTGTTTCAGGTAAACCGAATAAAACACGTAATAAGGGCCATGGGCGATTTGTAAAAACATATAGACCAAGAAAAAAGCGATCACTTCAAATCGGCACAACACTTGCCAAATCCCCACACCTTGCTTGGCTTGTTGGCTGGCTTTAGGTTCGGGAGTAATCAGTGCAATCAAGGCGTTTAGACTTAATAAACTGGTAATAATCAGCGGCAAATAGCCAATGCTAAAGCTGTCTAAAAACCAGCCTATACCCAACACCGCCAGAATAAAACCAATAGACCCCCAGAGCCGAATGCGGCTATAAGCCTGCCCTGCTTGGTTTTTAAGATGTAATAGCGTCGCCGCTTCAAATTGCGGCAAGGTGGCGTTCCAGAAAAAACTGAAACTGATGGTGACGATGGCAAACCAGTAGTAATCGTTGCCATAAAAAAATCCGGCGAATAATAAAGCCGACAAACCAATGGCGAGGCGAATCAGCCATAAGCGTTTGCCGGTTTTATCCGCCACATAGCCCCACAGATTCGGGGCTATGATTTTGGTGGCGATCATTAAGGCGGTTAATTCGCCGATTTCCTTGGCGGCAAATCCGGCGTGTTTTAGATATAAACTCCAAAACGGCAGAAACGCGCCCAGCGTGGCGAAATAGAAAAAATAAAACCCCGATAATCGCCAGTAAGGCAGCTTCATTTAGCGTAAAACGGGTAAACCACTATCAACATGCAGGTTTTGTGCGCGATGACGCAATAAATGATCCATTAAGATAATCGCCACCATCGCTTCGGCAATCGGCGTGGCACGGATGCCAACACAAGGATCGTGTCGGCCTTCGGTAACCACTTCCACCACTTCACCTTTGCTGTTGATGCTACGACCTGGCAAACGTAAGCTGGAGGTGGGTTTTAAAGCGATGCGAGCGACAATATCTTGACCGCTGGAAATGCCGCCTAAAATGCCACCGGCATGATTGCTTAAAAAGCCTTCGGGGGTGATTTCATCTCTAAATTGAGTGCCTTTAGCTTCAATACAATCAAAACCATCACCAATTTCGACGCCTTTAACCGCATTGATGCTCATCAAAGCATGAGCTAAATCCGCATCTAAACGATCAAAAACTGGCTCACCTAAACCGGCTGGCACGTTACTGGCAATCACTTCAATTTTTGCACCGATTGACTCACCTTCTTTACGCAATGCGTCCATATAAGCGGTCATGGCGTCCACTTTGCCAGCATCAGGACTGAAAAAAGGATTATTAGCAATTTCATCCCAATCAAAATTTTCGATTTTAATCGGGCCTAATTGCGATAAATAACCACGAACTTGAATGCCGTGTTGCTCTAATAAATATTTTTTAGCAATAGCACCTGCCGCTACTCGCATCGCAGTTTCGCGAGCCGATGAACGACCGCCACCGCGATAATCACGGAAACCGTATTTTTGCTGATAAGTAATATCAGCATGACCGGGACGGAAAGCTTGGGCGATTTTGGAATAATCTTTTGAGCGTTGATCGGTGTTTTCGATTAACAAACCAATGGAAGTACCGGTGGTTTTGCCTTCAAAAACCCCAGACAAAATTTTCACTTCGTCGGCTTCACGGCGTTGGGTGGTGTGGCGTGAAGTACCTGGTTTGCGGCGATCTAAATCGATTTGCAAATCGGCTTCGGTTAATGACAAACCCGGCGGGCAACCATCAACAATCGCGCCAATAGAAAGACCGTGGCTTTCGCCAAAGGTGGTCACAGTGAACAATTTTCCGATGCTATTTCCAGACATAGTTATAAGGCGCTTGTAAAGAGTGAATGGTAAAGTTTGATTTGTTCGGCGGTTAATAAAAACACGCCTTCGCCACCGTTTTCGAATTCCAGCCAGTTAAACGGCACTTCGGGGAATAATTCCTGTAGGGTTACATCGCTATTGCCGACTTCGACCACTAAGATACCGTGCTCGGCTAAATAGTGGTTGGCTTCAACCAAGATTTTAATCACCAAATCCAAACCATTATCACCACCTTTAAAGCCTAAAGCCGGTTCAGCATGGAACTCCTCTGGCAAGCTTTCCCATTCGGCAATGCTGACATAAGGCGGGTTGGTGACAATGATGTCGTAAGGTTTACGCGGTAAAGCAGTAAATAAATCCGATTGGTACAAGGCGAGATCATCACTTAAATGATGTTTTTCGAGATTGATTTCAGCCACCGCTAAAGCATCTGCCGATAAATCCACCGCATCGACTTGAGCACTGGGAAATGCATAAGCACAAGCGATAGCGATACAAGCGCTACCAGTGCATAAATCCAGCACCGAAAACACTTCTTCTTCGTCAATCCAAGGCGCAAAGCGATTAGCAAT
>CAIZCB010000246.1 GCA_903931355.1 uncultured Pseudomonadota bacterium | reverse complement strand
TATGATGAGATGACTCAAAAGGAGTTACAGCCTTATCTTGAAGTCACTGAAAATGGACCCTTATTAAAACAATGGGTTAAAGAGTTCGATAAGACTGAACGTTCTATCAACGATTTTCTGGTGGATATTAATCGGGCTAATTTTCTAGCCATTAGTTATAACATTCGCATGGAAGTGGGCATTCAAAGCAGCGAAGAAACCTTAAAAATCCGTAGTGGGTCTTGTCGGGATTCGGCCTGGTTATTAGTGCAGGCTTTAAGACATTTAGGCTTGGCGGCACGTTTTGTGTCGGGTTATCTGGTGCAATTAACCTCTGATGTCAAAGCATTGGATGGACCCTCAGGCCCTGAGCAGGATTTTACCGATTTACATGCCTGGACAGAAGTGTATGTGCCTGGTGCTGGCTGGATTGGTTTAGATCCTACTTCTGGTTTGTTGACGGGTGAAGGTCATATTCCATTAGCTTGTACGCCAGATCCTGCCAGTGCTGCGCCGGTCACTGGGGGGACTGATAAATGTGAAGTTGAATTTGAGTTTAGTAACACGGTTGAGCGTTTGCATGAAGATCCACGTGTAACCAAACCTTATACCGAAGAACAGTGGTATCACATTGATGCTTTGGGCAAGTTTGTTGATAAACGCTTAGAAGAAGATGATGTCCGACTGACCATGGGTGGCGAGCCTACCTTTGTTTCCGTTGATGACATGGAAGGTGATCAATGGAATACGCACGCTGATGGTGCAAACAAGCGTGAGCGTGCACAACATTTGACCATGCGTTTACGTGATGTGTTTGCTAAAGGCGCAATGCTTCATTATGGGCAAGGTAAATGGTATCCCGGAGAACCGCTTCCACGTTGGCAATACGGTATCTTTTGGCGTAAAGATGATGAGCCCATGTGGCGTAATCCTTCATTGTTAGCCGATATTAATAAAGATTATGGGCATACCGTTAAGCAGGCCCAGAAATTTATTTTTCAAGTAGCGCAGCGCTTAGGTGTTTCATCAAAGTATATTGTGACAGCCTTTGAGGATCGTTTTTATCATTTATGGCAGGAAGGGACTTTGCCAGATAATCTGGACTCCTTAAAGTATGATTTAAAGGATTCTATTGAGCGTAAAACCTTAACCAAGCTATTGGAAACAGGGTTAGACCAGCCAGTGGGCTTTACTCTGCCGATTAAATGGAATTGGTATGATCATGTCTGGAAAAGTGGTCCCTGGGAATTCAGACGCGGTGCCATGTTTTTAATTCCGGGAAATTCGCCAATGGGTATGCGTTTACCCTTAGCCAGTTTGCCTTGGGTTGCACCGGATAAACGAGACAATCAAGAGCCCCAAAGTTTGTTTGGTGAGTTGCCAGAGTTAGGTGATTATTACGGTGAGGTGACGCGTAGATACAGTCATATCGAAGCTAAAGTTAATGAGCATCCTGAAATTATTGAACAGGAAGTAGGGGATAGTTTCAACTCACAAGTCGAAGTGCCTCATACGGCAATGTGTGTCGAGGCTAGAAATGGTCGAATCCATATCTTTATGCCGCCGTTAACAACCCTTGAGCATTATTTGGAGTTGGTCTCTGTCGTTGAAGCGACTGCAGAAAACCTGGCTATCCCTGTGGTGTTTGAAGGTTATGAGCCACCTAGAGATTATCGAGTTGAACGCCTGATGGTCACACCTGATCCAGGTGTTATTGAAGTTAACATTCATCCCTCAAAGACGTGGGATGAGCTGGTAGAAAAAACACATATTATCTATGAGCAGGCACGACAATGTCGTTTAGGCACTGAAAAGTTTATGCAAGATGGCCGACATACGGGAACGGGGGGTGGTAACCATATTACTATGGGTGCTGAGATGCCTTCTGATAGTCCGATGTTACGTCGTCCTGATATATTGCGTAGTTTGATAACGTATTGGCAACACCATCCGGGCTTGTCTTATCTGTTTTCTGGTATGTTTATTGGACCCACCAGTCAGGCGCCACGTGTCGATGAAGGTCGTGATGAAAAGCTTTATGAACTGGAAATTGCCTTTCAACAAATGCCTGAAGGCGAAGTGCCAGCGCCTTGGTTGGTTGATAGATTATTGCGACATTTATTGACGGATATTACCGGTAATACGCATCGCTCAGAGTTCTGTATTGATAAATTATATTCGCCCGATAGTTCTACCGGTCGTTTAGGTATTTTGGAGTTGCGTTCATTTGAAATGCCACCCCATGCGCAAATGTCGTTAGTGCAAGTCGTGTTGCTTAGATCATTAATTGCCTGGTTCTGGCGTGAGCCTTACAAACATGATCTGGTCCGTTGGGGTACTGAGTTACATGATCGGTTTATGCTACCGCATTATGTGCATGAAGATTTGCGCCAGGTGACTCAAGATTTACAGCGTGCTGGTTTTGCTTTTGATCTGGAATGGTTGGCTCCGTTCTTTGAATTTAGAT
>CAIZCB010000245.1 GCA_903931355.1 uncultured Pseudomonadota bacterium | reverse complement strand
CTGATGACAGGAACTGTAAATGAAAACAACTATAAAACGACTGAATAAATCCCTTTTGGCGACCTCAATCGCCTTGTTGCTGGCATCGCAAACCGCAGCAGCAAAATCAGATGATATGAATCAAGTTTACCAAGACAATTGCGCGAGCTGTCATGGTGCTGATTTAGGTGGTTATTTAGCCCCTGCCTTGAATTCCGCGACTTTAAAAGGCCGTAGCCCAACCGCCATGCGTACCATCGTTATGGCAGGTAGCTTTGATACCTTGATGCCTCCGTTCTACGGCAAACTTAGCGATGACGATATTCGCGGTGTTCTGAAACATTTACAAAACACCCCAAAACAACCTAACCCAGCTTGGACTATCGACGATACTAGAAAATCGATCAAAGTCTACATCAAAGACGAAAGCACTTTGCCGAGCAAGCCAAACTACAGCATTGACGACATGAGCAATATCATCGGTGTTGCGGCGCGTGGTAAATACGGTCGTGGTGACGGTTCAAAAGCAGTTTTCATTAACAGCAAAACCCATCAAAAAATTGGCGAAGTCAACACAGGTACTGCCGCCCACATTATCGAATTCAACCCAGCCAATCCGCGTTGGGCTTATGTTAAAACCGACACCGCTGAAATTTTCAAAGTCGATTTGTACTCAATGCAAGTGGTGCGCAGTGTTAAAACCGGCTTCAATGGCCCAGGTATCGGTATTTCCCGCGATGGTAAATACATCATGGCTGGTTCCTTCGTTCCGCACAATGCGACCATCCTCAGCGCAGACACTTTAGAGCCATTAAAAACCTTTGAATTAGAAGGCGTAGACCCAGATGGCAAAATGGTCAGCTCTGATTCAGGGATGATTGTCGGCACCCCATACGCTGATATTTTCGCGATTGCTTTAGAAAATGCCGGTCAAGTTTGGGTAGTTGATCGAAAAGAAGGTTTCCCTGTTACCAAAATTGAAAAAGTCGGTCGTCACTTGCACGATGCCTTCTTAACTCATGGCGGCAAAAAATTAATGATTGCTGCTTACGATGACAATATTGTTGCAGCGATTGATTTAGAAAAACGCGAAATCATCAAAAAACTTGATGCGGGTTGTGTACCTCATGTTGGCGGTGGTTCAGCGGTGGTCGTTGATGGGCGTACCTTAGGTTTTGGTACCAACTTCGGCGATTGCGATAAAACCGTGGTCAGCGTTTGGGACTTGGACAAAATGGAAGTAGTTAAACAAATTCCTGTTGCAGGCGGCACCGAATCACCCGCCGCACACGCCAATGCGCCTTATGTCGCGGTTGATATTATCAGCAAAGACCGCCGCGCTCGCACTGTGCAGTTAATCGACAAGAAAACCCTAGAAGTGGTTAAAACCTTGGATGTTGGCGGTCACGCTTACTTCCCAGAATACAGTGCGGACGGCAAATTCCTATACATCAGCGCAGGTTACAACGGTGATGAAGTTGTGGTTTATGATTCCATTACCCTGCAAAAAGTCGCCTCAGTACCGATGGAAAGCCCAGCCGGTATTTTCTCGCGTGGTCGGGTTAAATACATGACGCGTGGTTTATCTCCAGACGAAATAGGACAATCAAAATGAAGCTCACTCAACTGATTGTATTGTTAGTAGGTTTGCTGGCGTTTGCCAGCAGCCACGCAGCGAGTCCTTATGCCGGACAAGTGAAAGCCGGTGAAGTTTGCGCCCAGTGCCACGGCATGAAACAACCGGGCGTAGGCTCACCATTTCCACCGTTGGCTGGACGCGATGCTAACTATTTAAAAACTGCCTTAAAGCAATATCGCGATAAAACCCGCGTTTCAGAATTAATGAACAATAT
>CAIZCB010000244.1 GCA_903931355.1 uncultured Pseudomonadota bacterium | reverse complement strand
TAAAACCCAAAAGGTTTATGAAACTGAATTCTTGGATTTAACTTTCCACAATCCATTGAGTCTAAACGTTTTTTGGTTCGGGGATGTGTAGATAAAATTACTGGAAGCTTATAAGTTTCTGCTAGAGCATTAAGCGTTTCAAGCAATTTTTGCATATTGTCTGGGTTATCAATGTTTTCCTCGCGATGAGCGCTAACGATAAAGAATTTGTTAGCCTCAAGCTCTAAGCGTTTGAGGACATCAGATTTTTCGATAAAAGGTAAATAATAATCCAATACCTCTCTCATATGAGAACCAGTTTTGATGATAGTCTCAGGACGAATTCCCTCTGCGATTAGATAACGTCGTGCATGTTCGGTTAGTACTAGATTAATGTCACTCAGATGATCCAAGATTTTGCGATTTAGCTCTTCTGGTACGCGCTGATCGAAACAACGGTTACCTGCCTCCATATGGAACACAGGTATTTTACGGCGTTTTGCAGCAATTACAGATAAACATGAGTTAGTATCACCATAAAGCATTAGTGCATCAGGTTTTTCTTTTTCTAGTACCGCGTCAGCTTTTTCAATAACCCGAGCGATAGATTGAGCTGGATTATCGCCGGCCGCTGCTAAAAAATAATCGGGTTTACGAATACTTAAGTCATCGAATAAAAGCTGATTAAGTTCGTAGTCGTAGCTTTGACCTGTGTGCACCAGTATATGCAAAGTATGTCTATCAAACTCTGCAATTACACGACTCATTTTAATGAGTTCAGGCCGAGTGCCCACAATAGTCATAACTTTAAGCATTGAGCTCTTCCTTAATATAATCTAGCTTTAGTAGCAATTCTCTAGTTTGTTTTACATTCAATCGCTCAGTATTATGTGAGGTGTAATCATCAAGATGAGAAATTTGCTCTTCGCCTTCAGTGAAGAATTGAGCATAATTCAAATCGCGATTGTCGGCAGGTATGCGATAAAACTTTCCCATGTCGTTTGCCTTTGCCATTTCTTCTCGAGAAATTAAAGACTCATAAAGCTTTTCTCCGTGACGTGTTCCGATAATTCGTGTTGGAACATCTCGTTTAAATAATTCTTTTAGAGCTTGCGCTAAATCAGCAACCGTTGATGCTGGAGCTTTTTGCACGAAAATATCGCCTTGGTTTCCATGTGTAAATGCATAAATAACTAGATCCACAGAGTCTTCCAATGTCATCAAAAAACGTGTCATATTTGGGTCTGTAATGGTGATGGATTTACCTTCTTTTAGCTGGGAAACAAACAAAGGAATAACTGAGCCACGAGATGCCATGACATTACCGTAACGAGTTGCACAAAATACCGTCTCAGATTCACTTTGTAACCGAGCTTTTGCGACCATTAGTTTTTCGGCCATTGCCTTTGATATACCCATAGAATTAATTGGATATACTGCCTTATCTGTGCTTAAAACTACCACCCTGCTAACTTTATTAGCTGTCGCAGCATTTAAAACATTTTCAGTGCCAATAACATTGGTGCGAACGGCTTCCATTGGATAAAATTCACACGAAGGAACTTGTTTTAGCGCTGCAGCGTGAAAAACGTAATCTACAGACTTCATGGCTTGAGAAATGCTTTCATAATCGCGGATATCGCCAATATAAAATTTTAGCTTGGGATTATTAAACGCAATCCGCATGTCTTCTTGTTTTTTTTCATCGCGACTGAAAATACGAATCTCTTGTACTTCAGTTGATAAAAACCGTTTGAGCACTGTATTGCCAAAAGATCCGGTGCCACCAGTAATGAGCAGTACTTTATTTTTAAACACTATCAATCCTTATATTGATGCACATGCATTAATCTGATTAATTCATGCCATTCAGGGGCTACATAACCGGTAGCCATCTGAAATCGAGTTGAATCAAGGGAGCGGTCGATTACAAAACTAGTATCTTTTGTAATATTAATATCTTTACCATAGATGTTGGCAATCAGCATTAGTAGTTCAAACTTATTAATTGGCTTGGCGCCAACATGATACAAACCAAACAGATCTGGTCTAGGAAGTACAATATCCCTCACAATTTCTGCAAGAACTACTGTAGGTAAGCCAGAAAAAGTAGCGCGAGCATAACCTTTACATTGTTCATTTTGAGATAAAAACCAATCTAGCAAACCATATTTGCTTTGCAACTCATGACCAATGGCTGACGTTCGTAATGTAATAGTATGCGGATAAATAACCTCACCCAAAGCTTTAGATTGTCCATATAAATCATGTGGATCAGGAAAATCATCTTCTACATATCCACCTTTTTTACCCGAAAAAACACAGTCAGTACTGATATGAATTAGGCGTGCTCCAGTCAATTTACACATATCTGCCAATCGATGAGGCATCAATGTATTTATTAGAATTGTAGCAAG
>CAIZCB010000243.1 GCA_903931355.1 uncultured Pseudomonadota bacterium | reverse complement strand
TTCCTGCTCATCAGTTTGAATTTCGCTAGCTCTAGGGTCTAATAATTCGGCAAGTAGCTGATCAACAATGGATTCGATGCTAGTTAACCATTGGCTTTCGGTATCAATCGCTTGTTCAACACGACTAACTGCCAAAACATTTTTGCCATAGCGCAATTCGGCATGAACGGTGAGCGTTTGATCATGATAAGCCAAAATGGTGGTGTTCAATTTAAGCCGAGCGATCTTTTTCTCGGTTTGTAGCCGATTTTGCTGCGCTAGCTTTTTATACAAGGTATCGGTTAATACTGCGGTTATATCGCTATGGGTAATGGGTGGTAAAACATTAGCGGCCATAGTAACCGGTTCGACAAACATTTTCGCCTTGGCAATCAAGCTAAATTCCAAGCGCTGTTGTTCGGTAGAGGGAATAGTTTGACTATTTGCCGCTGGCGATAATAAAGCCAGATTAATCAATAATACGGCAGCTAAACGAGTGGTTGCGAAACGGTTGGGAATGTCCATGATTTTCTCCAGCGTTAAACGTTGATCGGCTACCGCTAAATAGACACTCAGCATCAGCCAATAAATTTTTGACTATAAGCATCGCTATGAAAACTTATAGATAATCAACCCGATTTAAGGAGGCGTGGTTACCAACTAATCAGGCTGGTGCACTATCCAATCTAACGCTTAAGCTAAGCTTAACTCTAGGTATTGGGAAATTTAGAAAAGCTTGGAGAATTGTGAATTGAAGCGCACCGTTTGATCTCCAATGCGCCTATTCAAACTTAATTCAAAGTTTACTATCCCGCCATTTCCGCCACTTGGCCCAAAAGAAAGCAAAACCAGAAATAACCCCCATCACCGTTGCAAGATTGCCAAGCATCGGCGCGGCGGTAACGACTAGCGGTTCATCGGCTACACCTAGCCAAACCCCAACCGCGAAAAAGCCTTCAGGTTCAGCAAACGCTGCACCGGCAGCGGATAAACCGGCAAGAATGCCGGTGGTCATAGCAATGGTTTCAACACGGTTAGCAACAGATTCGTGATTCATATTGGTATATCGGTAATTAAAATGAAATTAAGTCAATTTATCGCAATTGGCTATGTTTAATGCCATAACCAAAATAAATCGCAAAGCCTATCAATAGCCAAACCAATAAACGAATCCAAGTATCCAACGGTAAACCAGCCATTAAACCTAGGCAAACTAAAATCCCAGCAACAGGGACAACTGGTACAGCAGGACATTTGAAATGTCTGGGTAGTTCTGGGTGACTGCTACGAAGCACTAAAACACCGCCACAGACTAAGACAAAAGCGAATAAAGTCCCGATGCTGACCAGTTCACCAAGTTTTTCAATCGGCATAAATCCGGCTAGTAAGGCAACCGCGAATCCCACCACAATGGTTGATAAATGTGGGGTTTGAAATTTGGGGTGAATTTGGGCAAATAGAGGTGGCAATAATCGGTCGTTGGCCATAGCGTAGAAAATCCGGCTTTGCCCCATTAGTAACACCAACATCACTGAGGTTAAACCAGCGATTGCCGCTAATTTGATAATCGGTGATAACCAACTCATGCCGATGTGATCTACAGCCACAGCAATCGGCGCGGGAACGTTTAATTCGGTGTAGGAAATCACCCCCGTCAATACACCCGCCACTAAAATATAAAGCACAGTACAGACAATTAAGGAGGCGATGATGCCAATTGGTACATCTCTTTTTGGATTAATCGCTTCTTGAGCGGCAGTGGAAACGGCATCAAAACCAATATAAGCAAAGAAAATTACACCGGCACCAGTCAACACCCCACCAAACCCAAATGGCGTGAAATTTGACCAGTTTTCAGTTTGGATATGCCCTGCTCCAGCGATGATAAACACTACAATCACCGCCAACTTAATCAGCACCATTACAAAGTTAAAAATCGCCGATTGACGAATGCCCACCACCAATAAGCCTGTCAGTAATAAAACAATAATCACCGCCGGTAAATTGATAAAACCTTGCGCGGGATCGGCGAGATAAGCCGTGGTTAGATAACTGGGTAGATGTACGTCTATTGAGTTAAGAAAGCTATTGAGATAACCGGCCCAACCAATGGCAACCGTGCTGCTGGCGAGTGCGTATTCTAAAATCAAATCCCAGCCTATAATCCAAGCCATTAATTCGCCCATGGTGGCGTAAGCATAGCTGTAAGCACTACCGGAAACCGGAATCATTGCAGCCAACTCGCTGTAACATAAGGCAGCCAAGGCGCAGGCGATGCCAGCAAATACAAACGACAACACAATCGCTGGGCCGGCATATTTGGCGGCGGCAATGCCTGTTAGAACAAAAATCCCCGCCCCGATAATCGCGCCAACACCAAGAATGGTCAGGTCTTTAGCGGTTAAAGTGCGTTTTAAGCCATTTTCGGCATTAGTCAGTGCTTCAACAGATTTTCGTTTTAGCAGTTGTTGGCTAAGTGACATTGTTCCTCCTTGAATTAATGAAGTTCGGGCAAGTTTTTTGCACCGTCAAATTTAGTGCGTGTCAGTATCGCATTGCTAAATCGGGCATCGTGTAAACGCGCTTGAGAAAAATCGGCGTCGGTTAAATCGGCACCGGTTAAATCTGCACCATCCATATCGGCTGAATATAAATCGGCGTGTTGCAGATTGGCGTTGATCAGTTTGGCGTGTTTAAGCATGGCCCGGCCAAGTTTGGCGTGACTGAAATTAACGCCAGTCAAATTGGCACCCTTTAAACTGGCTCGCATTAAGCCCATGGATTGGTTTTTCATATCGGCAGCCCAATCGACATGGCTTAGGTGGGCGCGACTGAGATTAGCACCGTCCATAATCGCTACGACGCGACTACCGCTCATATCGGTATCGCTAAGGTCAGCGTGCATTAAGCTAACGCCAAAAATACTGGTGTTAGCTAGATTTGCACCGTTGAGTTTGATGTTGGTCATGACGGTTAAATCTAAGGTCAGGCCAAACAAATTACTGCGGCTTAAATTGGCACGACGTAAGTCGGCACCCCATAAATCGGCATTACGAAAATCAAGGCCAGATAAATCGAGGTCGGTTAAGTCTTTGCGGCGTAAATCGGCGGGATGTTGCTTATCGGCTTTGCTGAGTAGTTGTTCAACTTGGCTACGGCTTAATTCGCCGGCATTGCTGGTGGTCGATGCGAATGCCAAGCTAAACAATAAAATTGAAATTTGTAAAAATTGCTTCATAAAATCTCCTGAGAAATTATTTTGTGGCGAGTACTCGCCAAGCGTTGAGCTGTGGATGTTTGAGTAACTGTAAAGCGAACTCACAGGCGCTTTTGAAATGCTGTGCAGTGACATCACTTAAACCGCTACCTAGTTCAAATTGCTGAGCGTGGATGGTTAACAAAAAACTGGCTGGCGGTGGTTGTTTGGTGACGGTTTGGTAAACATCTAATACGGACGCTGGACTGATAGCATGAGTGCTGTAGCTGTTATCTTTAGTGGGCTGCAGTTCGGTAAAGCTGAAACCGGTTTCGCAAGCAACTGAGGCGTCAATAAACAAAACCAATTGCCGATCTTGCATATCTAATGCATGTTCAATTTGTAATTGAAAATCTGTAATCAGTTCGATTTGAGTGGGGTCGATTTGTTCGGCAATTGCCTCCAATAACAAAGGCCCAACCGCATCATCACCACGGCTGGGATTGCCGTAGCCTAGTAATAATATCGGTTGGATCATGCCGATTCGCGGACAAACTCGCCGTTGCTGTGTCGGGTTAATTGGTCAACAAGCTGGCCGTCTGCATTGATTAATTCTAACTGTAGCGGCATTTTGCCAACCGCATGAGTGGCGCAGGATAAACAAGGGTCGTAAGCGCGAATCGCTACTTCGATATTGTTTAATAAAGGCTCGGTTAATTCATGGCCTGATAAATATTCAGCAGCCACTTGGCGAACTGATTCGTTCATGGCGGTGTTGTTGCTAGTAGTGGAAACGATTAAGTTGGCTTTGGTGACGATGTCGTTTTCATCGACTTGGTAATGGTGGAACAGAGTACCGCGCGGTGCTTCGATAACGCCGATGCCTTCGTAGCGTTTTTCGCCTTGGGCAACCAGGTCATTACTCAGTAAATCAGGATCATGGAGCAAGGTTTTGATGCTTTCGGCGCAATGCAAAGCTTCGATTAATCGCGCCCAATGGAAAGCTAAAGTGCTGTGAACCATTGCTTCGCCACTGTGTTGCTTAAATTCGATACGAGCAACTTCGGCCAGCGATGTGTCAATAAAATCACAGTTGTTGACCCTCGCTAATGGCCCGACTCGATACCAGCCGTTTTGTTTGCCGAAAGCGGTTAGGTAAGGGAATTTCATGTAACTCCATGAGCGAACTTCTTCATGGATGATGGCGTTGTAATCGCAATAATCAAAGTGATCTAGCAGGGTTTCGCCGTGTTGATTTTTGGCGCGAATACCGCCGTGGTAAAGTTCTAATGCGCCATTTTCTTTAACTAAACCGAGATAATTGCTACGAATGGTGGCAAATTGGTCGTAAAACGGCAGGTTTGAAGTGTGTAGCTTTTTGATTAAATCCACAGCGGCTTGTGACCATGTGATGATTTGATCAATGTCGTCTAATAAGTAATCACGCTCTTGTTTGCTAAGTGGTTTGTTCATTCCCCCAGGTAAAGCGGCGGTGCCGTGTACACGTTTGCCAGACACCATCCGAATCACTTCTTGCCCGTATTTACGCAGTTTGACACCTTGTAAACCAATTTCGGGATAATTTTCTAAGACAGCAACAATCGAGCGTTTGCTAATTTCGCTTTCGAAACCGAATAGTAAATCAGGACTGGAGAGATGGAAAAAATGCAGGGAATGGGATTGTAAGACTTGGCCAAAGTGTAGTAATCGGCGCAGTTTATCGGCTGCTGGGGGTAAATTATCAGGATCTATTCCGACTAATTGGTCAATGGCTTTGGCTGTGGCTAAATGGTGACTGACAGGGCAAATGCCGCATAGTCGTTGGACTAAAACAGGTAATTCCCAATAGGGTCGGCCTTGGATGAATTTTTCAAAACCTCGGAATTCGACAATATGCAACCGAGCTTGTTGAACTTTATTATTTTCATCTAGCAATAGAAG
>CAIZCB010000242.1 GCA_903931355.1 uncultured Pseudomonadota bacterium | reverse complement strand
GTTTGGGCGATGTTGTCGGGGTCGATGGCGTTGAATAATTGATTAATAATCTCGCTTAACGCAACACCGCCGGCCAGTTTCTTGAGTTTTTGTTGCTCGACAGGGCTTAGCTGTTGGTTCAATCGCGCCAGACGTCCGGCCAATGAACTGACCACATCACTGTCATCAGCCCCCATCATCACGCCCATGGCTAAATCTTTTAAGGGGACGCTGGGTTTTGTGATTAAAGGCTGGCTGGCGGTTTTTAAGGATTTGGTAACGCCAACAGCATCGACAATCACATAATGGGTTTTGGCGGTGATGGCCGAAGGGGTGACTTTTTTCAGGTTATCTAAATCCAAGGTGCGAGTGCCGCGACCTTTCATTTGCTCGAAATAATTGCGGCTGCGAACATCGCGCATGAATAACAGGCATTCCAGCGGTTTGACATCGGTGCCAGTGGCGATCATATCGACGGTGACGGCTATTCGCGGATGGTAGGCGTTACGAAAATCGGCCAAGGTTGATTTAGGATCGTCGTCGGCTTTGTAGGTGACTTTTTTACAAAAATCATTACCTTCGCCAAATTCTTCGCGAACGGTATCAATAATGTCGTCAGCATGGCTGTCGGTTTTGGCGAAAATCAGGGTTTTTGGCACTTCTTGGCGAGCCGGGAAAATGCTAGGCCAGTTTTGTTGGTAAGTACGAATCACGGTGCGAATTTGATCGGGGTTTACCACGCTTTTGTCGAGTTGTTTGGCGCTGTAAATTTCGTCTTGGTCTTGTTGTTCCCAGCGTTTTTTACGGGTGAGTTTTTCGCGCTTTTCGATTTGTAACTCGGCGGGAATTTTGCCACCGGATTGGCTAATTTCGGTTTCGATCAAATAAATTTCGTTTCCGACATTGACGCCATCGGCAACGGCTTTTTCATGGGTATATTCGCTGACCACGTTCTTTTTAAAGAAGCCGTAGGTGCGATTGTCTGGGGTGGCGGTGAGGCCAATCAAAAAGGCATCGAAATAATCGAGGACTTGTTGCCAGAGGTTATAAATAGAGCGATGACATTCATCAATAAAGATGAAGTCAAAAAACTCCAAGGGCAGTTTGGGGTTGTAAACCACGGGTAACGGCGCTTTGGGTTTGGTTAGTTGTTCGGCGGGGTTGATGTCTTCTAATGCGCTGTCGAGTTCTTCGCCCTTGAGGATTGAATACATGCGTTGAATGGTACTGATACAGACTTGGCTATCTTTAGCGACATAGGATTATTGCAAACGCTGAACGGCGTAAAGATCGGTGAATTTGCGGTTATCGTCATTGGGCTGATAGCTCATCATTTCTTGCTCGGCCTGTTCGCCTAAATTGCGAGTATCGACTAGAAACAGAATCCGTTTGGCGTCAGCAAATTTCAGTAAGCGATACATGGCGGTAATCGCGGTAAATGTTTTACCGGCACCGGTGGCCATTTGGATTAGGGCGCGAGGTCGATTGGCTTTGAACGAGGTTTCGAGATTGTTGATGGCGATTTTCTGACAATCACGTAAATCTGTCGGGTCGAGCTGGGGAATAGTTTGTAGTCGGCTACGCAAAGATGCGGCTTGTAGCAACCAATCTTTTAGGGTTTCTGGGCGGTGGAAACTAAAAATTTCGTGAGAGCGTGGTTTAGGATCGCGGGCGTCGGTAAAGCGCGTAATCACTCCGGTACTTTGGTAAAGAAAGGCTAGGGGCTTTTGATTGTTTACCCATTTAAGCTTGGCTACGGCGTATTCTGCGGTTTGTTCTTCTACACTGATGAGTTTGTAACCTAGACCTTCTGGCTTCGCTTCGATAACGCCAACCGGTTGCCTATCGACAAATAAAATGTAATCAGCTGGGCCGGTGTCGGTTTGATATTCTCTAATCGCTTGCCCTAAACCAGCGTCTAAGTTGATCTGATTTTTATTCTGAACCACCCAACCGGCTTGTTGCAGTTGTTTGTCGATTTGGTCGCGAGCTTTTTGTTCGGGGGTTTGGTTAAGCGTCATTGCAGTCGATTAGTGTTTGGTTTGCAGTGAGGAATTCAGGGAAACTTACAAGCTAGGCTTGTTATCAGCTGCGGCAGTATAAGCAGAAAAACGATAAGGCAGAAATTTTGCGCGTCACTGTTTATCGCTAAAAGCCACTGATCACAACAATTTCTCCAACCATTCCAAACACAAACCGCTCACTTTCGGCGTCCATAAAGCGGGATTAACGGGAAAGGCGATGGTTTCACCAGTACGAACATAGCCGCAGCGTTGGTAATAGGCGATCAGTGTTTCTCGGCTAGGGATCACGGCCATCCGCATTCTGTTAACCTCCCATTGCTGCTGGGCGATTGCTTCGGCGGCGCTGATTAATTGTTTGCCGATGCCTTGGTTTTGTAGAGCGGGTTTGACCGATAACATGCCAAGTTGGGCGTAATCGCTATTGTGCTGTAAATGCACTGAACCGATCAGTTGTTGATCCTGCTCGGCTATCAAAATTATCGAATCACTGCTTGTCAGCAGGCGAGTAATGTCGGTAAGGTCGGTTCTCAGTCCCTCTAACAAATCCGCTTCGGTTGTCCAACCCAAGCGACTGCTTTCGCCGCGATAGGTGCCGTTAATCAGCTCGACCAATGATTCGGCGTGTTTGAGTTTGGCTGGTTCAATCTGCAAAGCAGTCTCCTTGATTTTCAGACATAAAAAAAGCGCATTGCCGAAACAATGCGCCTGCTTTATCGCTTTAGCTAACGCTTATAGTTTGTCAGCGTTTTTGCTCAAGTATTCTGCAACACCCGCTGGGTTTGCGTTCATACCTGCATCACCTTTGTTCCAGCCAGCTGGGCAAACTTCGCCGTGCTCTTCGTGGAATTGTAAGGCATCAACCATACGGATCATTTCGTCAACATTACGACCTAGTGGTAAGTCGTTAACCACTTGGTGACGAACTAAGCCAGTTTTATCAATCAAGAAGCTACCACGGAAAGCAACACCGATTGCTGATTCAACATCGTAATCTTTAGCGATGCTGTGAGTAATGTCAGCGGCTAGCGTGTAACGAACTGGGCCAATACCACCTTGGTTGATTGGGGTGTTACGCCATGCGTTGTGAGAAAAGTGTGAATCGATTGAAACACCAATCACTTCTACGCCACGGCTTTTGAATTCTTCAATGCGGTGATCAAACGCAATCAATTCGCTAGGGCAAACAAATGTAAAGTCTAACGGATAGAAAAAAACGACCGCATATTTGCCTTTAGTGGCTTCTGAAAAGCTGAATGAGTCAACGATTTGACCATCGGCCAATACGGCTGGAACTGTAAAATCAGGGGCTTGCTTGCCTACTAAAACGCTCATCAATATTCTCCAAATCTACTTAAAAAACAATGGGTTAATGTTGTTTCTGTGCCTAAAAAAACAGGCAACAACCTATTCTACACTAAATTACTAGGAAATAAGCGACAAATCAAAATCTGATGCTCTTTACCACCTCGATAAACCGCCAATGATTTGAATCAAAAAACTCTGTCATATGTAAAAATTTGTTAAATACTCATATTTATGTAAAAATTTGTTAAGCAAGTTTCTTCCTTTCGTTTGGTGTCTTCATGACAAAAGTTAAACATATTACTGAGCCAGATGCTTTTGGCTTCCAAGTCCGTATTGTTCGGCGTGGTAAAGAGAGTAGCCGTTATTTTTCGCATAAACTTTGGGGCAACAAAACCAAATCGCTAAAAGCAGCCATTGCTTGGCGCGATCAAATGTTAGTTGTCTTAAAAGGTAGTAAAACTCGATTTCTAAAACCGCCCAAAAACAAAACCACAACTGGCTTAACCGGTGTTTCCAGAACTATCAAATTCGATCATCGTAAAGATAAAAGCTATTTGTGCTACACGGTGTTTTGGGTAAAAGAGGGCAAATCACGCAACAAGACTTTCCAAGTAGGTAATGTTGATTCGATTAGCGCTGATGATGAATTTCATGCTTTCCGCACCGCACGATTGTTCCGTAACTGTTATGAACATTCGATTGATCACGATGCGTTTTTTGATGACAGTAAATTTACCAATTGGAAAAAATTAAGGATTTACGAAAACGAGTATTTAAACGCTGTTTATTAATTCAATAAACAGCACCCGCTCAGTTCTTAGTTGCAGATTTGTAAATCTATCCGCATTGATAAATCGACCGCTTGCAGATTTTTGGTCAACGCGCCAATCGAAATGTAATCAACACCGGTTTCGGCAACACTACGAATGGTTTCCAAAGTAATGTTGCCGGATGCTTCTAGCTCTACGCCGGCTTGATTTTGTTGCACCGCGCTGACCATGTCTGCTAGTGAAAAATTATCCAGCATGATGCGGTCGGGCTTAGCGGCCAAGGCTTGTTGAAACTCATCCAAGTTTTCCACTTCGATTTCGACCATCACTTGGCTATTGCTTTGTCTGGCTAGTTTGACTGCTTGAGCAATTGAGCCAGCGGCGATGATATGGTTTTCTTTGATTAAAATGGCGTCGAACAATCCAATCCGATGATTAAAACAACCGCCGCATTTAACCGCGTATTTTTGCGCTAAACGCAGGCCGGGGATGGTTTTACGGGTGTCTAAAATTTTACAGCCGGTGCCGGCAACCGCTTGGGCATAACGACTGGCAAGATTGGCAGTCGCAGATAAGCTTTGTAACAAGTTTAAGGCGGTGCGCTCGCCAGTTAGCAAACTACGCGCCGAACCGTTAAGCCGACAAATCACGCTACCGGCCGCCACTTGTTCGCCTTCCTGACATAACCATTCAATCTGTAAATCAGGATTAAGCTGTAAAAACACCGCATTAAACCAAGCTTGGCCGCAAATAATGGTGGTTTCGCGACTAACCACAGTAGCGCTGGCGGTGGTTTGTTCGGGGATAATATTGGCGGTTAGATCACCGCTACCAATGTCTTCAGCAAGATAGGCGGCGATTTCGGCTTGGGTTGGTTGCATGGTTAAATCTCAAAACGGGATGGCCTGCTATTATAAGCGCCAAAACCCAACCACTAAACACCATGCACATTGATAATCACCGCTTAAACAGCGCCATCCAAATTCCATCACCCAATTTCGACCTCCGCGCCAACCCAGAAGATATTTCCTTGCTGGTGATTCATTGCATCAGCTTACCGCCCGAACAGTTTGGAGGTGATTACATTGATCAGCTGTTTTGTAATCAGCTTGATCCCAACGATCATCCGTATTTTCAAGAAATTCATCAGTTAACAGTCTCGGCACATTTGTTAATCAGACGTGACGGTAGTGTGCGGCAATATGTGCCGTTTAACTTACGCGCTTGGCACGCTGGAGTTTCGAGTTTTGAAGGACGAGAGCGGTGTAATGATTTTTCGATTGGCATCGAATTGGAAGGCTCGGTGAATCAGGCTTATACCGATAGCCAGTATCAACAATTGGCGTTGGTGACGAAGGCATTACTACAGGCTTATCCG
>CAIZCB010000241.1 GCA_903931355.1 uncultured Pseudomonadota bacterium | reverse complement strand
TATCATGACAATCAATCACTGATTTTTGGTGAACTACTAGCTTTAGGCTTTAGCGCTAGTTTGGCAAGATACATGGCAGCCAATATTCCAGCTGATTTACCAGCCGATATAGATGCTTGCTTACAATGGGCCAAAGCGGTTTTATTACATAATCTAATCACCGTTAATAACCAACAAGAAATGCTTGATCAAGGTGGGATTTATGCTTTGGTCGGCCCAACTGGGGTTGGAAAAACCACCACAAGCGCCAAACTTGCCGCCCGATTTGTGTTACACCACGGCGCCAATAAACTGGCTTTAATCAATACCGACAGTTACCGGATAGGCGCACCTGAACAAGTGCGTATTTATGGCAAAATTCTCGGCGTTTCCGTCCACGCTGTCCGCGACAAAAACGAATTAGAGTTCACTTTAGACTCATTAACCAATAAGCACAGCATCTTAATTGACACAGTTGGCATGAGTCAGCGTGACCAGATGATTACCGAACAACTGGCCCTGTTATCAAACGCTAACAAGCCCATTAAACGGCTGCTTTGTTTAAATGCGACCAGTTCAATCGATACACTCAATGAAATCGTTGAGGCCTACCAAGGCTCTGGCTTAGCGGGTTGCATATTAACCAAACTTGACGAAGCGGTGACTATCAGCAACGCCTTGGAAGTGCTGTTGCGTCATAAACTCAAATTATTTTATTTGGCATCGGGACAACGAGTGCCTGAAGATTTGGAACTGGCAGATGCTGAAAAATTGATACATCAAGCTTTTGAGCATCGCCATTCGCGCAGTTCAACCAGACTCAAAGATAGCGAACTATCGCTACTCATGAACTCAAATGCCTACCCGCATCATCATGTCAGTTAATCAACATCTCGATCAAGCGGCCGGACTTCGGCGTTTATTGGCGCATCATTCTAAACAGCAAATTTGTTTTTTATCTGAACTAAGTTCGGCACATAGTCGGGCAATTTTGCTTAATTTTGCTTGGCAATTGATCCCCAAAGGATTCGATGTTGAGCTATTTGATTTGGTCGAGTATGCCAATAAGCCAACTAATGATTCAGCCAACAAAGTTTATTTAATTGATGTCAAGCTAAACCAACTCAGTGATTCAATCATCAGCACTTTGTCGAACAGCGATATTGTTGTCATAACAAAAGCCGATGCCGAAGCAATCAAATCCACCTATTTAAAACTCAAAACATTACATAAATACCTAAATAATCAGGTTTTCAACTTATTAGTGATTGACACCAGCGGCGAACAAGCCACGCTCATTCAACGAAATCTGATTCGCACCAGTCGTGATTTTTTAGGCTTAAATTTAGTTTCGCTAGGCTGGATTCCAAACGACCTTAATTGGCAACACAGCGATCAATCATTAGATACTCAAGCCGATACTGCGACTGCAAAGGCTTTCAGCAAGGTTTTGGAAGCATTACTCACAACGCCCTCCTCCAAGATTGACAACAGTCTTTTGGGAAATCGTTATGTATGATGCCAAAGGGCGTTCTCAGAAAGACGCTATTTTTAGCCTTCATATCCCGCTGGTGAAAAAAATCGCTCATCAAATCAAAGCGAAATTACCGGCTAATGTTGAAGAGGATGATTTAATTCAGGCTGGCATGATAGGACTGATTGATGCACTCCAGCGCTTTGAAAATACCCAACAAGCGCAATTTGAA
Source organism: uncultured Pseudomonadota bacterium (assembly GCA_903931355.1). GTDB lineage: Bacteria > Pseudomonadota > Gammaproteobacteria > Methylococcales > Methylomonadaceae > Methylomonas. The sequence continues at coordinate 3,230 of CAIZCB010000241.1, read as the reverse complement.
ACCTATGCCACCATACGCATTCGCGGCGCGATCCTCGATGAACTACGAAACATGGATTGGTTACCCAGAACGGTTCGTGACAATATGCGCAAAATTGAAAAGGCGATTAGCGAACTACAACGCCTAACTCAACGCCATCCCACCGAAGCCGAAATCGCACAACAACTGAATTTATCGATAAGCGATTACCAAAAATTCCTCACCGAAAATAGCGGCCACCAACTGCTATACATTGAAGATTTTCAAAATGATGAAAATGGCGATCATTTTCTTGAGCGCTTTCAATCTAAACAAAACGATGACCCCCTAAAGGAATTACTCGAACAAGGCTTTCAAGCTGCGTTAGTTAATGCCATCGACGTATTACCTGAGCGGGAAAAATTATTGATGAGTCTTTATTACCAAGAAGAACTTAATCTCAAAGAAATCGGCGCGATATTGGGCGTGACCGAATCAAGGGTTTCACAAATTCATAGTCAAGCAATTGGCCGTATCAGAAGCATCTTAAAGGAGCAAAAATGGACTGGGGAAGTTTAATCGGCCTAGCGCTAGGTCTTTTAGCGATATTGTTTGGCCAAATGCTGGAAGGCGGCCATGTACTTTCAATCATCCAACCCTCGGCATTAGTCATTGTATTGGGCGGTACTTTTAGCGCAGTTCTACTGCAAAATGGCTTTGCTAACCTGTTACATGGCTTACGAATGTTGCATCGAGCCTTTACCCCTTACGATGACTTTTATAGTGAATTAATCAACACCATCCAAACTTGGAGTTCAACCGCTCGCGTCAACGGCTTCTTAAAACTGGATCATATGATTTCCGACTATCCAGACCCTTTTATTAGCAAAGGTTTAAGGCTGGTTGTTGATGGTATTGATCCCACTAAAATCCGTGAAATTTTAGACATTGATATCAACAGCTTTGAACGTGATCAACACTTAGCCGTGAAAGTCTGGGAAGCCGCTGGCGGCTACGCGCCAACGATGGGGATTCTAGGTGCGGTTTTAGGTCTAACCAATATTATGGAAAACATTTCGCAGCCGGCTTTATTTGGACAAGGGATTGCCGTTGCTTTTGTCTCGACTATTTACGGTGTTGGTATCGCCAACTTAGTTTTCCTACCAATTGCTAACAAGCTTAAACAACATATCCAGATTGAAGTGCTAAAAAGGGAAATGTTAGCAGATGCATTTTTGTCTATTCGACAAGGTGAGCACCCTAGCTTAATTCAAGAACGCATGAGCAGTTACTGGCATCAAACGATCCGCTATGACTCGTAAACCTTATCAAGAATCGCAAGACCATCGCCATAGTCAAGATCGTTGGTTAATCTCCTATGCCGACTTTATCACCCTGATGTTCGCGCTTTTTGCGGCTCTCTATGCGATGACAATAGTAGAGAACCACAACAAGCTGATTGAAACAGTTAATAAAACCGAGGCTGAACCCACAACTCGCTACAACAGCGCTATTGGCTTCAATGAGCTCAGTTTGGCTTCATCATTATTCTCGACACTTCCCAGCGACTTGGCCAATAACCGCTCAAGCGCTACAACAGAGAAGATTAGTCCCCAAGCAAGCAACAGCGAACCGCAAACTAAGCAATTGTTGATTAGCAAAGAACAAGCGCAAATCGATTCAATCGTCGAGCAACTGCAACAAAACCTAGCATCGATGATTGAACGGGGAACCATTCATATCAACAAATCAACCTGGGGCGTCAGTGTTGTTATCAACGCCAGTATTTTATTTACCCCAGCAAATGCCAAGCTCAATCCACAATCCCAACAAACTTTAGGATCGATAGCGACAATATTAAAAAATCAAACGCATAAGATCAGAGTTGAGGGATATACCGACGACAAACCGATTAACACCGCAATTTACCCGTCCAACTGGGAATTATCATCAGCGCGTGCCAGTGGTGTAGTGCGGTTTTTAATCGAACACGGTATTGCTGATAATCGCCTAGCAGCGCTGGGCTATGCGGGCACTCATCCTATTGGTGACAATAAAACCGGTGAAGGCAGAATGAAAAATAGGCGGGTACAGTTAATGATTCTTGCCAATCCAGCCGAAAATCTCGATCCATTAAGCAATAGCGAAAACAGCCAACCCATAACCGCTAATTAAAATTATGCCCCATTCTAAATTCAGCCCGATCGCCTTGGTTTGTTTGCTCTCACTTTCGCCTATCGCTAACGCCGCCGAACTGGGTGAGATTACTGTTAATTCACGACTACATGAGAACTTAAACGGCACAATGGCCCTGTTGCTCAGCCCCAGTGATCTGAAATCCAAAACCACCGTCAAAATCGCACCGATTCACAAAATGGTGCAAGCGGGCGTGGTTATTAATGACAATCTGCATAAAATTCATCTAAAACGCGTTGGTTCAACGATTAAACTCTATTCCAAATCAGCGCTTGAAAATCCTAAAGTCGATTTGTTATTAGAAATAAAATCAAAAAAACAAGTCAGCTACAGTCGCCTTAATATCGATCTAAAAGAGACGGTAATCAACCCGGTCAATTTGACTGTAGCCAACACTATTCAAAACACACCAGGCACGAATCCGAGTTTATCTTTACCGATAAAATCCGACACCACGACACAGCCAGTTAATACCAACCCAGTATCACCTCCCGCCCCCATCGAGCCGAACAACACATTTAATCTTTTCAATGTGGTTGTGTTTTTAACAGGCATATTGAGCATTCTAGGTTTGCAAAGATTCAATCGACTGAGAAAGCCACGGCTCACCGACGATCAAACAATTAGCAACTCCGCGCAATCGAGTTTTGCTGAAACTCCAAATTCGAACCATCTAACCAATGATGAATTGATAAATAACCCTAAAACCCAAACCCACAATAACTTAGCCAATATCACCGACGATTTTGATTTCGACTTTGATTTCAGCTTACCCAAAACGAAAAACCAGTAAAACCAAACAACCGATTCCAGTTAGTCAATCAGCTTACTTGTAAATTTATGCAAAATTTTTCTAAAGTTTTTACCAGTAAGCCCGTTAATAAATTCAACATCGTTAGTGAACTACAAACGAACGGTGTAACTACCTGACTGAACTTTAAATTTACTGGAGAAACACCATGTCTTCTTTCATTAACACCAATTTGGCGTCTTTGAATACTCAGAATAATCTGACTAAATCACAGAATGCGCTTGCTCAATCAATTCAACGTTTATCAACTGGTTTACGTGTAAAC
>CAIZCB010000240.1 GCA_903931355.1 uncultured Pseudomonadota bacterium | reverse complement strand
GCTCGGCTTATCACCCACCGCCGACCAAGCCGCACGCACCGCCGCTTTGCGTCACGCCATTTATCACTCAGCCTTGGATCAGGATTTAGTTTCTGGGGTGTTGAGCTTAAATCAACATATTGAAGAATACGGTGCCAATCTTTCTGGCGGTCAACGCCAAAAAATCGCCTTGGCGCGAGCATTAGCATCGCAACCACGGATTTTATTGTTGGATGAACCAACTGCGGGGCTTGATACCGAAAGCGAACAAATTATCATCAAACGCTTAGCCGAACTGCAAAACGTCACCCTGATTTTAGTCACCCATAGTTCTGCAGCGTTATCGATTACCGAGCGTTTGGTAGTGTTGGAGCAGGGTAAGGTGTTGGCTGATGGGGAGACTAAGAAGATGTTGTTGGGGTAGGGCGAGTTGATAAGCCTGTGAGTTCTGACTACCATCGCCAAAGGAAGGCTAGAATTATGGCTAATATAGAAAATTTAAATATTGCTTTAACGCCGGAAATGGCGGCGGTGGTTCGCCAATGCGTTGAAACCGGTGAGTATGCGAGTAGCAGTGAGCTGGTGGGTGAGGCCTTACGCGATTGGAAATTGAAGCGCTCGTTACAACAAGATCAAATTGCTGAAATACGTGCTATGTGGCAGACGGGGATTGATAGCGGCTCTGGGCGTTTTTTGGATATGGAAGCTATTAAAGCCGAGGCTCGTAAGCGGGTGTTATTTCAAAATATTGAGCCGAACTAGCTGGTTCAGATTCTATGGGATCAGTGCATCCTATTGAACTATTTAATAAATCGGTTTGATTGAAAATGTAATGTTTTTCGATTAAATACGGCAAACTACCGTACAATTCTCTTGCTGATTTTTAATAGGGAGTCTCGTTATGCTTAGACAATCTGCTACCAAAAATAGTCGCTTAGAGGCTAGGGTTTCACCTGATGCACTAGCTGTTATTAAACGTGCTGCTGAAATTCAAGGTCGTAGCATTAGTGATTTTGTGGTCAGTGCCGCTCAAGAGCTTGCTCAACGGACTATTGAAGAAACCAATTTTATTCGCTTGGCTATTGATGATCAGCGACGTTTTGTCGATTTGTTAATTGAGCCTCCCGAATTGTCCCCTGCTATGAAACGAGCAGCTAAAGCTCATAGTGATTTAATCCAAAACTCGTGAGTGAGCGTTTTCGGATAGAGTCGCTAACTGCAAAACATGATCGCAAAGTTTTTTCCTGTGATGTTGATGTCTTAAATAGCTATTTTTATCAGCAAGTTAGTCAAGATATCCGCAGACGTATTACCGCTTGTTATGTCGTTATTGAAGTAGAAACTAATCGAATCGCGGGTTATTACACTTTGGCTGCTTCAAGCATTGCTTTGGATGATATGCCAGATATATTGGCTAAGCGACTGCCTTATTATCAAGCTGTGCCAGTTGCTAGATTAGGGCGTCTGGCAATTGATAATGAATTTCGTGGTATCGGATTAGGTGCGGCACTGTTATGGGATGCTGTTATGCGGTCGATTCGTTCTGAGATAGCGGTTTTTGCGCTTGTGGTTGATGCTAAAGATGAGCAAGCGATTTCGTTCTATCGGCATCATGGCTTTTTTGAATTCGGTAGTCTGCAAAATCAGCTGTTGCTGCCTTTAACTAATCGCCTTCTACAGAATTTTCAGTAGGTCTCTTAGCGCTTAGGATGTCGAACAACGTGAAGCGCATCGCTCGCGAATGATGCGCTTCGCTATCGATCAGTGCATTCTATTGATCTAATAACGGATAGCGCAATGAATTGAATTCTATCTCCGCATACTTCATTCATGACTTGGCTATTCGTGGCTTCGTCATTCCCGCGAAGGCGGGAATCTAGTTTGTTGGCTTCGAGGTCTGGAGTCCCGCCTTCGCGGGAATGACGGTTATGTCGATGGATAACTGTAAATCAGTTATTGCGTAAAACGCGGTTGGTTGTTTTGAGGGTATCCGT
>CAIZCB010000239.1 GCA_903931355.1 uncultured Pseudomonadota bacterium | reverse complement strand
TGGATGGTTTCTATCGCAAAGCTAACAGCACGATTTTAATTACCCACAATCATCAACTGGTCGATGAATTTGTTAAGCGCAAGATTACTGTGGCGAAACAAGTTGAATTTGCCGACGACTTGCCTACCTTTAAATTGGTTGATGGTATTTCCCGTGTCAGTCACGCTGATCGGGTTGCGAAAAAAATTGGTTTCTCCAAACAAGACATTGATAACTATCTAGCAAACTCATGAATATAGGTTCGCCCAATAGCACCGCTGCCACTAAAGCCTTATTGTTGGGTAGTGGCGAATTAGGTAAAGAAATTGCCATTTCCTTGCAACGCTACGGCGTGGAAGTGATTGCGGTTGATCGTTATGCTAATGCCCCAGCGATGCAAGTAGCGCATCGTAGCTATGTGATTGATATGACTGATGGTGTTGCTGTTAAAGCGTTGTTGGCAGCTGAACAGCCACATTTTGTGATTCCAGAGTTAGAGGCGATTGCCACTGATGCCTTGGCTGAAGTGGAAGCTGAGGGTGCTGTGACTATCGTACCGAATGCACGAGCGATTCAATTGACGATGAACCGCGAAGGGATTCGGCAATTGGCGGCTGAGCAATTGGCTTTGCCAACTTCCAGCTATGCGTTTGCCGAAACTTTTGAGCAATTAAAATCTGCAGTTGATGCCGGCATTGGTTATCCGTGTTTTATCAAGCCGACCATGTCTTCATCAGGCAAAGGCCAGTCGATGGTGAAAAGTGCGGATCAATTACAGGCGGCTTGGGACTATGCTAAAGCCGGTGGTCGAGCGGATACTGGGAAGGTGATTGTTGAAGGTAAAGTCGAATTTGATTTTGAAATTACTTTATTGACGGTTAGGGCATTAAATGCCGAAGGTGTTGCGCAAACTTATTTCTGTGAGCCGATTGGTCACGTTCAAGAAAATGGCGATTATCGTGAAAGCTGGCAGCCGCAAGCGATGAGCGATAAAGCTTTGCAATCGGCGCAGCAAATCGCTGCTAAAGTGACAGAAGCTTTAGGTGGTTTGGGTTTGTTTGGGGTTGAGTTGTTTGTTAAAGGCGATGAGGTTTGGTTTAGCGAAGTCAGTCCGCGTCCGCATGATACTGGCATGGTGACTATGGCCAGCCAGCGTCAAAATGAATTTGAACTGCATGTGCGAGCGATTTTAGGTTTGCCGGTCAATACAGATTTAGACAAAACTGCGGCTAGTGCGGTGATTTTGGGTGGTGTTGATGCTAAGCAGGTGGTTTATCAAGGCTTAGAAAAAGCCTTGGCGGTGGCTGATAGCGAAGTGCGATTGTTTGGTAAGCCAGAGGCTTTTGTTCATCGTCGAATGGGCGTGACTTTGGCAACCGGTGATACGGTTTCGCTTGCTAGGGAAAAAGCGGTAACAGCGGCTGGTTTGATTACCGTAACGAAAATCGACTAAGGGCATGGGCGGTTTTATGTTGAAGCCGCTGAAAATCTTACCTTGGTTGTTGATTTGCTCTGTTGTTGAAGCGGATATTTTTAAATACGTCGATCCGAATGGTCATGTTTATTACACCGATAATGCCGCGGCTGGTTCAGAATATCGCTTAATTATCCGCACACGGCCGAAAACTTATGCCAAAGACCTTAAATCAATGTCGGGCAATAAGCTCAAATACGGTGAATTGATTGCTAAAGCAGCGGAGCGGCATCAAGTTGATCCTAAATTGTTGCATGCGGTGATTCAGGCTGAGTCAGCTTATAACGCTAATGCGGTTTCATCGGCTGGTGCTGTGGGCTTGATGCAATTAATGCCGGATACAGCGCGGCGTTATGGCGTGTCAGATCGCCGTGATGCCGAGCAAAATATCGATGCTGGAACTCGCTATTTGAAAGATTTGTTGGCTATGTTTAATGCCGATCTTAAATTAGCCGTGGCTGGCTACAATGCGGGCGAAGGGGCGGTGATCAAATATAACCGCACGGTGCCACCTTATCCGGAAACCCAAAATTACGTTCAACAGGTGTTAAGTCTGTACGCGAAAAGCGGATAAGCTGAAAAACGCTTGTCGGTTTGACGCAACAGGCGGTTACCTGTATCATTTTGCAGTTATGTCAGACAAATTACCCGACCTTATAGATCCTTTAATGCTCGCTGAAAGGCGTGCTGTGTTCAATGGCGTGATAAATATCGCGGCTTTAGAGCGTTTGTCTGATTTTATCGCTGATAGCGATGGCGTAGTGAATGTTGACGCAGTGTTTGCCAAACAAGGTAAACGTGCGGTGGTATCAGGCAGTATCAAAACCCAATTAAAACTGGAATGTCAGAGTTGTTTGCAAGATTTTCCATGGCCGATTGATGTGCATTTCAAGTTAGGGGTTGTTTCTTCATTACAAGAAACCGACAAACTTGAAATTGATGCTGAACCTTTATTGTTTGATGGCGAAAGAATGTCATTTAACAGCTTAATCGAAGACGAGATTTTGCTGGCTTTGCCGGATTATCCCAAACACGATTATGACTGCATCACACGTCGTAGTTCGCAAGATCGCGATTACGAAACCCAAACTACCCGCAGCGAAGCGGATAACCCTTTTTCTGTTTTAGCCAAACTTAAAAAAACTGGAGAGTAAAAATGGCAGTACAAAAGAGTAAAGTATCGCGTTCAAGACGCGGTCAACGTCGTTCACACGATGCGTTAACCAGCAAAGCTTTGTCACATGATCCATTGACAGGCGAAACTCATATCCGTCACCACATGACGCCAGATGGTTTCTTCAAAGGCCGTCAAATCGTTGCTAATACCAGCGACGAAGATTAATCATTTCAAGTCCAAATCTATGTAAAGCCGACCAGTGATCTCACTATTGTCGGCTTCTTCCGACTACGGAGCTAATCCTAAGCGTGAGTGTAACTCTATCTATTGATGCCATGGGTGGGGATTTTGGTCCTCAAGTGACCATTCCCGCGTCATTAACCTGTTTACAAAAAAATCCTAATTTAAAATTGATTATGGTGGGTGACCAAACAATTCTTAATGAATTGTTGGCCGATGCTTTAATTACCTTTAAAGACCGGATTAGCATCCAACATGCCTCGCAAGTGGTGGAAATGGACGAGCCACCGCAAAAAGCCTTGAAGAACAAAAAAGATTCTTCAATGCGAGTGGCGATTAACTTGGTGCGTGACGGTGAAGCGGATGCTTGCGTGAGTGCTGGTAATACCGGCGCTTTAATGGCAACTGCCCGTTTTGTGTTGAAAATGATTCCAGGTATCGACCGTCCTGCGATTATTTCCACTTTGCCATCAGTATTTGGCCATACCCACATGCTGGATTTAGGCGCCAATGTCGATTCCAGCGCTGAGCATCTTTACCAATTTGCCGTGATGGGTGAAGAGGTCGTTAAGGCGGTTGAAAACATCGAGCGTCCGCGTATCGGTTTGCTGAACATCGGCGAAGAAGATATGAAGGGCAACGAGCAAGTTAAAGCCGCTGCCAAGTTGTTGGAAAATTCATCATTGAATTACATTGGCTATGTCGAAGGTAATTCAATCAATGCTGGCAATATCAAAGTAGATTTAATCGTTACCGACGGCTTTGTAGGCAATGTAGCGCTTAAATCAATTGAAGGCGCGGCAAAAATGATTAGTACCAAGCTAAAAGCCAGTTTTTCACAAAATCTACTGACCAAATTAGCCGGATTAGTCGCATATCCCGTTTTGAAATTGTTTAAAGACAGCATCGATCCGCGTTTGTATAACGGTGCCAGCTTTATAGGTTTGCGCGGTTTAGTGATTAAAAGTCACGGCGGTGCGGATGCTTTAGCTTTTGAAACCGCGATTCACTTGGCCGAAGTTGAAGTAGGTCATGACGTGATTCGTAAAATTAGTGAACGAATCGAAAAAGCCCTAGAACAAAAGGTGACAGAATGACGATTTGGGCCAATGTGATTGGTACTGGTGGCTATTTGCCAGCAACAATCAGAACCAATCAAGACCTTTCTGAAATGGTGGATACCACCGACAGCTGGATTTACGAGCGAACAGGTATCAAAAGTCGTCGCATTGCTGATGAACATGAAACCGCTTCCAGCATGGCTGAAATTGCCGCTCGCCAAGCGATTGAAATGGCGGGGATTGATGCCGAGCAGATTGATTTAATCATCGTTGCCACCGGCACACCTGACCGCGTTTATCCAAGCACCGCTTGTTTAGTTCAACAGCGTTTAGGGATTAAACATTGCGTTGGCTTTGATATTCAAGCTGCTTGTTCAGGTTCAGTGTTTGGTTTAAGCATCGCTGATCAATACATCAAAACCGGCTTTGCCAAAACCGTATTGGTGATTGGCTCAGAAGTGTGTTCGCGAATTGTTGATTGGTCAGATCGCTCAACCTGCATTTTGTTTGGTGATGGCGCTGGCGCCGTGTTGTTATCAGCATCCGATCAACCTGGCATTTTAGCCACTCACATTCA
>CAIZCB010000238.1 GCA_903931355.1 uncultured Pseudomonadota bacterium | reverse complement strand
GGTAAAAGTTTTTCTAAACCGATTACCGTTAATGACAACCTAGATATTATCGGCCACCGTTTTGACGCTTTGGAAGTCGGCAAAAACGGCGAAATTTTTATCGCATGGTTAGATTCTCGTGACAAAGAACTCGCCAAATCAAAAAAACAAGAATTCTTAGGCACAGCGGTTTATTACACTTGGTCAGATAACGGTGGCCAAAGTTTTTATCCCAACAAACCACTAGCTCCACACAGCTGCGAATGCTGCCGTTTGGGGATTGCGATTGATAACGACAATCTACCTGTCGTACTTTGGCGTCATGTTTTTGAGGGCCAAATTCGCGATCAAGCTTTAGTTAAATTTAAAGATTGGAACACACCTGGCCCTGTTCAACGTGCCAGCCAAGACAACTGGAAGATCGAAGCCTGTCCACATCACGGCCCAGCACTATCGATTGCCGACGATGGCACTTATCACTCGGTTTGGTTTAGCGGTGCTGCCGATCACCAAGGCTTGTTCTATGGCTATTCAAATGACCAAGGTAAAAGCTTTTCAGCGGCTTATCCATTCGGCAACCAAGGTGCAAAACATCCTAGTGTGATGGCTATTGGTCACCATGTAGCGATTATCTGGTCTGAATTTAATGGTAAAAACAATCTACTGCAATTAATTCAATCAGCAGATAGCGGCAAAACTTGGTCACCCGCAAAAACCGTTGCCAGTACCAGCGAAAGCGCTGACGATGGTTTTCTGATTAGCGATGGTGACGAGCTGTATTTGTCATGGCAAACCGGTCAAGGCTATCAATTCAAAGCCTTGTCTGATTTGTAATCATTAAAAACCTTCCCAAAATAGAATCGACTGTTTTGGGAAGGCAAACACTAAGCCAAAACCTTTTTTAACCTTCTACGCATTTATCCATTTGCAAGGGAAACGCTGTGCACGACCGCCCTATTTCCGGCAACGAAATATCATCAGCTAACAATAGCTCAACATTGATAGCTCAATTATTCGGCGAAGAGAAGCCCAGCAGTATGGTCAGCTTATTGACGATATTAGTGCTATTAATCCACGTCTATGCCTTGATGTGGTTTTTCGCGCCTGAAGAAAAATTTACCCCTGCTCAAGCTTTGCAGATGGAAGTTTCCATGGTCACCATCTCGGCCCCAAAACCGCAGGTTGCGCCGCCGAAACCGGTCGAACCACCGAAAAAGCCGTTACCGAAACCAATTACCAAAAAAGCGCCACCGATAGTGCAAAAATCACCGGATTTTGCTCCCGTTGAACCAGTGAGCGCACCGCAACCAACGCCACCTGCTGCCGCTTCACCAGCTCCTTCAGCGCCAACAGTCGAGCACTTTACCGAAGCGAACTTCAAAGCTAATTATTTATCTAACCCAAAACCCGAATATCCATCGATTGCTAAAAGTCGCGGTTGGACGGGAAAAGTAATGTTAAGAGTGCAGGTTTCACCAGAAGGGACTGCGACCTCGATTGAAGTTGAAACCAGCAGTGGTCACGAAATGCTAGATGAATCAGCGATTGATGCTGTTAAAAAATGGAAATTTATCCCAGCAAAAAAAGGCGAAACGGCAGTAGCCAGTGCGGTAATTGTGCCGATAGTGTTTAGTTTGAAAGATTAACGCAGCCGGGATTTTGGCGTAGGGTGCCATTTTATGCACCGATTATGCCAAGAACTATTGGTGCATAAAATGCACCCTACGGAACCACCAATAAATACTTATTAAAAATCAGGAGATTTCAATGCCTCATCATATAGACCCCAACATCATCATTGATGCCACCCTCTACACATTGCTTGGCTTTTCTGTGATTACTTGGGTTTTGATTCTGTTCAAAATCTGGCAATTTGCGAAAACCGGTTACTACAACAAGCAATATAGCGCGGCTTTTTGGGATGCAGCAGATCTTAAAGCGGCTGAAAACTTATCTGAAGATCTAGCCAAAGGCGCAAAAGCACGCGTTGCTCATGTCGGTTTTGAATGGTTAGCGCAATTACGCCGTTCCGAAAAATCCAGCAGCCTTAAGTTTCGTGGCCAACCACTTGATTTATTAGAACAAACCCTACGCAAACAAACCCAACAAGAACAAAACCGCATGGAAATCGGTTTAACCATGCTCGCCAGCATCGGCAGCACCGCGCCTTTCGTCGGTTTGTTCGGTACAGTTTTAGGCATTATGCACGCTATGCACCAAATCAGCGCCAGCGGCTCATCAAGCTTGGAAGTAGTTGCTGGCCCTATCGGTGACGCTTTGATTGCCACCGCAATTGGTATTGCGGTCGCTGTGCCAGCAGTTTTGGCTTATAACTTTTTCATCCGCCGTGCAAAACAACACAAAGCCTCATTGGAACACTTTGTAGACGGCTTTTTACACATTGCTTTCAGCGACAAAGCCTAAGGAGAATTGAGATGGGTTTTAAAACTAATTCCGATGACGATGATGCCGTTAGCGAAATTAACGTCACGCCTTTAGTCGACGTGATGTTGGTGCTGGTGATTATTTTGCTGGTTACCGCACCACTGATGACACAATCGGTGAATGTTGCGTTACCAAAAACCGCTTCCACCACGCCAGACACCCAAAAGCAACCTTTACAATTAGGGGTCGATGCCAAAGGGGTTATCACTTTGAACAAAACCCCTATTGAAAGCTTGGATGCTTTGGATGTTCGCTTGAGAAACGAATTAGCGCAGAACCCTGAAATAGCGATTCACGTTTGGGCTGACCAAGATGTTAACTATGGAAAAGTCGCCGAAGTGATGGCAACAGTACAACACGCCGGAATTTCGAAGATGGCGTTTGTAACAATGGAAAAGTAATACTAGCAATAATTTTGGTCGGGTTAGCACTAGCCTACCCGACACATTTACACTCGAATCAATAAAAAGCACCTGCATGAAGCAAGCAAATGATTTTCCTAAACCCTCAAAAAACTGGCTCGCAAAATGGCCGTGGTTAGTTGTAGCAACCGCCGTAACTGCTGGCGGTGCTTATTGGGGATTACACGATAGCGCCGATTCAAAACCGCGCGAAGGCAAATTCAAAGGCTTTAAAGGTGAAAAAGGCGAAAACCCAATAGTGACGGTTGCCGTTGCTAATAGCCAGCAAGGCGATATGCCGATTTATCTCAACGGCTTAGGCACGGTCACCGCTCTACATACCGTCACCGTGCGTTCGCGGGTTGATGGCGAATTAATCAAAGTCGCGTTCACCGAAGGCCAATTAGTCAAACAAGGTGATTTATTAGCTGAAATCGACCCTCGCCCCTATCAAGTGCAATTGCAACAAGCCCAAGGCCAGTTAATGCGCGATGAAGCTTTGTTGAAAAACGCGCAAATTGACGCCTCACGCTACCAAACTCTGTTAGAACAAGATTCAATCGCCCCACAACAAACTGCCACCCAAGCAGCTTTAGTTAAACAATATCAAGGCACGGTGGAAATTGATCGAGCTTTGGTCGATAACGCCAAATTACAACTCAGCTATGCCCACATTACCGCGCCTGTTTCAGGTCGTATCGGTTTAAGACTGGTTGACCAAGGCAATATGATTCATAGCAACGATGCTAACGGCTTAGCAGTGATTACCCAACTGCAACCAATTAGCGTGGTGTTTACCTTACCCGAAGATCAAATCCCCGCCGTCATGCAACGCTGGCATCGTGATAACAATATTACGATTGAAGCCTACGACCGCGCAGGCAACAGCAAACTAGCGGACGGTGAATTGTTGGCAGTCGATAACCAAATCGACACCACTACCGGCACCCTAAAACTGAAAGCCCAGTTTGAAAACCAACAACGCACCTTGTTCTCTAACCAGTTCGTTAATATCAAAATGAAACTGGACACCTTACAAAGAGTAATTCTGGCACCGAACGCAGCGATTCAACACGGCGCTAATGGCGCATTTGTTTATGTGGTCAAAGACGATTTAACCATCACCGTCAAAGCGATTAAAACTGCTGCCAGCGATGGCAATAACACCGTGATTAGCGAAGGTTTAAGCGTTGATGAAAAATTGGTGATTGATGGCGCCGATAAATTGCGTGAAGGCAGCCAAGTCAATATTGCCGGACAAACCCCGCCAGCAAGGCCAGAAAATGCCAATCCCGAATCCAAACGTCGCCGTCCTCGCTAGTTATGGCCGATAACTTCAATAACACCTATCGTTTTAACCCTTCCAGCCATTTTATCCAACGCCCAGTCGCCACCACTTTGTTAATGGTAGCCTTATTACTGGCAGGTATTTTGGCTTATCGGCTATTACCAATCTCGGCGTTACCGCAAGTTGATTACCCCACCATTCAAGTCACTACCCTTTACCCTGGTGCCAGCCCAGAAGTAATGACTTCGGCAATCACCGCGCCTTTAGAACGCCAGTTCGGACAAATGCCGGGCTTAAAACAAATGTCATCGACCAGCTCCGGCGGGGCTTCGGTGATTACTTTGCAGTTCAATCTCAAGCTGGATCTAGATATTGCCGAGCAAACTGTCCAAGCGTCGATTAACGCCGCTAACAACTTTTTGCCCAATGATTTACCAATGCCGCCGATTTACAACAAGGTCAATCCCGCCGATGCGCCGATTTTAACCTTAGCGATTAGTTCCAACAGCTTGCCACTATCGAAAGTCGAAGATTTAGTTGATACCCGCCTCGCCCAAAAAATCGCCCAATTACCTGGGGTTGGCTTAGTCAGTATCAGCGGCGGCCAGCGGCCAGCGGTGCGGATTCAAGCCAATCATCAAGCGCTCGCCGCTTACGGTTTAAGTCTGGAAGATTTACGGTTAGCCATCGCCGCAGCCAACGTCAATCAACCCAAAGGCATGTTCGATGGGCCATTAAAATCGGCGATTATCGACAATAACGATCAACTACGTTCCGCTGCTGAATACAGGGATTTAATAGTCGCCTATCGCAACGGCTCACCAGTGCGTTTAGCTGAAGTTGCTAACGCCATCGATGCACCGGAAAACGTCAAACTAGCGGCTTGGGCCAATCAAACTGCCGCCGTAATCCTCAACATCCAGCGCCAGCCCGGGGCTAACGTGATTGAGGTAGTAGATAGGATTAAAAAACTGTTACCACAATTAAAATCCGCCCTACCGTTATCGATTGAAGTGTTGCCATTAAGCGACCGCACCGTGACCATTCGCGCTTCGGTGCATGATGTGCAGTTTGAGTTGATGTTGGCGGTAGCTTTAGTGGTAATGGTGATTTTCCTGTTTTTACGCAATCTCCCCGCCACCATTATTCCTGGCATCGCCGTACCTTTATCACTGATAGCGACTTTTGCGGTGATGTATCTGGCTGAATTCAGTATCAACAACCTGACCTTAATGGCCTTAACCATCGCCAGCGGTTTTGTGGTCGATGATGCGATTGTGGTGATTGAAAATATTTCCCGCTACATCGAACGCGGCGAATCGGCTTATAAAGCCGCTTTGAAAGGCTCCGAGCAAATTGGTTTTACCATTATTTCGCTGACTTTTTCACTGGTCGCGGTGCTGATTCCTTTGTTGTTTATGGGCGATGTAGTTGGCAGATTATTTAGAGAATTTGCGATTACTTTGGCGGTATCGATTTTAATTTCAGCAGTCATTTCACTGACTTTAACCCCGATGATGTGCGCGAAAATGCTGCGCCCTCATCAAGCTGATCACCAGCAAAAACCGCAGTTTTTAGATCGTGTGATCGCCGCTTATGGCCAAAGTTTGGAATGGGTGTTAGCCCGTCAATCACTGACCTTAGCAATTGCCATCGGCACCTTAGTGTTAACCGTGGTGTTGTATATCGCGATTCCCAAAGGCTTCTTCCCGATTCAAGATACTGGCCTGATTCAAGGTATTTCCGAAGCGCCCCCCAGCATTTCCTTTGCAGCAATGGCCGAACGCCAACAAGCTTTAGCCGAACAAATTCTCCAAGACCCCGCTGTGGATAATTTATCCTCATTCATCGGTGTCGATGGCAGTAACGCGACCCTGAACAGCGGACGGTTTTTGATTAATCTAAAACCGCAAGCCGAACGCGGCGAAACCGCCAGCGAAGTGATTGAGCGCTTGCGGCCCAAGCTTGCCGAAGTCAATGGCATTAAAGCATTCCTACAACCGATTCAAGATTTAACTTTAGAAAACCGCATCAGCAAAACCCAGTTTCAATTTACCCTGCAAAGCATCGATTTTGCCGAATTGTCAAAATGGAGCCAAAAACTGGTGGAACGCTTACAAGACAGCCCTAGCTTGCAAGATGTCGCCAGCGATCTGCAAGACCAAGGCTTACAAGCCTATATCAACATCGACCGCGCGACCGCCAGCCGCTTAGGGGTTAGCACCGCTGCGATAGACAATGCCTTGTACAACGCTTTTGGACAACGTCTGGTTTCGACGATTTTCACCCAATCCAATCAATACCGCGTGGTATTGGAAGTCGATCCCAATAATCAACAAGGCCCCGAAGCCTTAAATCAATTACGAATTCCGTCCAGCAACGGCAATCAAATTCCATTATCGACTATAGCCACGGTTTCCGAACGCCAAACCCCATTGGCAATCAGTCACTTAGACCAATTTCCATCCAGCACCATTTCCTTTAACTTAGCCAATGGCGCGGCTTTGGGTGATGCGATTCAAGCGATTAACCAAGCAAAGCAAGACATTGAATTACCGGCGCATATCCAAATCGATTATCAAGGCGCGGCACAGGCGTTTAATGCTTCGCTGGGTAATACTTTATGGTTGATTTTGGCGGCGATTATCACGGTTTACATCGTGTTGGGTGTGCTTTATGAAAGCTACATCCACCCTCT
>CAIZCB010000237.1 GCA_903931355.1 uncultured Pseudomonadota bacterium | reverse complement strand
TGACCTTGAAAACCGCCTAACGGCTGATGAATCATGACTCTTGAATGCGGTAAACAATAGCGTTTACCCGCTGCGCCACCAGCCAATAACAATGCGCCCATGCTAGCCGCTTGACCAATACACATAGTGCTAACATCGGCTTTAATAAACTGCATGGTGTCGTAAATCGCCATCCCAGCGGTCACAGAACCGCCAGGAGAGTTGATATAAAGATGAATATCTTTATCAGGATTTTCAGACTCCAGAAATAGCAATTGCGCAACCACCAGATTGGCCATGTAATCCTCAACTTTACCAACCAAGAAGATGACACGTTCTTTTAATAATCGCGAATAGATATCGAAGGAACGCTCTCCACGAGCGGTCTGTTCGATTACCATCGGCACCAAGCCACCAGCGGCTTGAGGTTCTGTCATTCCTTGCATAGCGTTTCGGATATACATTTATTGGCCTCTGAAATTATTGTTTTTCCATCACATCGCTGAAACCGACGGTTTCATCAGTGATTTTTGCTTTGCTAACAACCCATTCAACGGCTTGATCTTCTAAAACCATTTGATGAACATCGTTCAAGCGTTTTTTGTCTTCGTAATACCAGTTAACCACATCTTCAGGTTTTTCATAGCTTTTCGCCATGTCTTCAATCACTGAGCGCACTTTTTCATCATCAATTTTGATTTCATTTTGGCTAATGATTTCACCCAACAGCAAACCTAAAGTCACACGACGTTTGGCTTGATTTTCAAACATATCTCTTGGCAACTGTAAGTCTTCCAACTTCAAACGCATTTTTTGTGCGCGCTCTGCATAAGGTTGCATCAAAGCTTGAATTTCTTGGTCGATTAACGCATTAGGCGTAGTAATTTCTACTTTTTCATATAAAGCATCCATTACGTTGTTTTTAAGTTTATTTTTTAAACCTTGTAACAACTCTCTTTCCATATTAGCTCTAACGTCAGCACGGAAACTAACGACATCGCCATCTTCAACACCATAGGCTTTAATGAAATCTGCGTCCAATTCAGGCAATACAGGCTCTTCAACTTTGACTAACTCAATTTCAAACTCAGCTGTTTTACCGGCTAATTTTTCACTGTTGTATTTTTCAGGGAAAACGATAGAAAAAGTTTTGCTTTCACCAGCAGATAAGCCTTTTAATTCGTCTTCAAAACCAGGAATCATTTGTTGACCACCGATTTCGACAGCATAATTTTCAACTTTACCATCGGTAAAGTTTTCGCCTTCACAAATGCCAGAGAAATGGATAGTTACACGATCTTCGGCTTGTGATTTACGATCAGCGTCTGCCCAAGTTTTCTTTTGCTGTCTTAATTTTTCAATCATCGCTTCAACATCAGCATCAACAACAGTCGCAGCTGGACGGCTGATTTCTAAATTAGCAACGGCATCTAAACTAACTTCTGGATAAACCTCAAATTCTGCTATGTATTCAAAGCCAGCTTCTTTATCAACAGGTTGTAGATTAGGATAACCAGCTGGAGATAAATCTTGTTGTTGCAATGCTTCAAAGTAAGTCGATTGAATTAAATAGCCAGTAACATCGCTTTTGACTCTATCGCCATAAAGTTTCTTTACCATACTAACTGGCACTTTACCTGGACGGAAACCATCTACTTTAACTTCCCGAGCCAATTTTTTAAATTGTGCATCCATCTTTTCTTGAACAACAGACTCAGGAATACTGACAGTCATTTTTCGGCTTAATTCTGATATCTTCTCGACAGAAACTTGCATTGCATTACCTCAAAAATTATATAGGGGAAGATTTTGTAAATAGGGGATTTGATACTTTAATAATTAAGCGACAAAGTTACGCGCTACTATCAAATGATTTAACGACAATAATATCTACGAATTAAATCGCCTGTTACCAACTTAAAATCAGCTCAAATTTAACCGAACATTATATTTGGAGAGACTTATGCAAGCAATAGCATAAGCAAAAAATGCACCATAATTAGTTATAAATCGCTAATTTTTTAGTCAAAAAAAAAGCCCTGTTGAATAACAGGGCTTTTTAGAATAAGAGCTTGGCGATGACCTACTTTCACATGGCAACCTGCCACACTATCATCGGCGCAAAGCGGTTTCACTTCCGAGTTCGGGATGGGATCGGGTGGTTCACGCTCGCTATGTTCACCAAGCAAACTGGTTTGGCTGTTGTTGCAGCCGTCATCGGTAGTGATAAATGCGATAAGTTCGCTATTTTGCTAACTTATTCACGATTTATTGAATCTACCGTCTGGAAATCTGTAACGAGCTTTATTGCTCTCAAGTTTATCAGCGTTGTCATTAGACAACCCAAACGCATTGGGTTTTATATGGTCAAGCCTCACGGGCAATTAGTACACGTTAGCTTCACACATTACTGCGCTTCCACACCGTGCCTATCAACGTCGTAGTCTCCGACAACCCTTCAGGGGACTTAAAGTCCCAGTGAGATCTCATCTTGGGAGGGGCTTCCCGCT
>CAIZCB010000236.1 GCA_903931355.1 uncultured Pseudomonadota bacterium | reverse complement strand
CACCCTACCCTCGGCGGGAGTTGGGGCTTTATTGGCTTTGATGGCAACCGGCAATGATTTAGGAATTATCGCCATCATCGGCATTATTTTGTTGATCGGGATTGTTAAAAAGAACGCGATTATGATGATTGATTTTGCTTTAGAAGCTGAACGTCACCAAGGCTTAGCGCCAAGAGAAGCGATTTTTCAAGCTTGTTTGCTTCGTTTTAGACCAATTTTAATGACTACTTTAGCGGCATTATTAGGAGCGTTGCCGTTGATGTTGGGCAGTGGCGTTGGTTCGGAATTGCGGCAGCCGTTGGGGATTACGATGGTCGGTGGTTTATTGTTTAGCCAATTATTGACGCTGTACACCACGCCGGTGATTTATCTGAGTTTAGATCGGTTGTCGCGGCGGTTGAGGAATTTGTGATTATTCAGCGGTGTTAGGCTGAGCAAGGCGAGCGGCCTAATTTAACGGTAGTGATTGGTAGGCTGGAATAAGCGTAGCGTTTCCGGCGAAGGCTTTCGTGATTTTGAAGGACTCTGCCCGAAACGCTACGCTTATTCGGGCCTACGTCGCTGGTTTTTTTTCATTCCCACCTGATACGTCTTATTTCGCTATTTAAAAGCTATTAACCAACCAATCCAGCCATGAGTTTTTCCGATATTTTCATCTCTCGCCCCGTCGCCACCACCCTACTAACATTAGGCGTGGCTTTAGCGGGATTGCTTGGCTTTTTACAATTACCGGTCGCGCCATTACCGCAAGTCGATTTCCCGACTATCTCGGTTTCAGCCAATATCCCCGGTGCCAGCCCAGAAACCATGGCTTCCAGCGTTGCGACACCACTCGAACGCTCATTAGGTCGAATTGCTGGGGTTACAGAGATGACTTCCTCCAGCAATCTCGGCTCGACTCGCATTACCTTACAATTTGACTTAAACCGCGACATCGACGGCGCAGCTCGCGATGTACAAGCAGCAATTAACGCCGCCAGCAGTTTATTACCCACCAATATGCCAAACCGGCCTAGCTATCGCAAAATCAATCCGGCCGATTCACCGATTATGATTTTGGCTTTAAGCTCCACCACCGTCAGCCGTGGCGAAATGCACGATGCCGCTACCACGATTTTGGGACAGAAAATTTCGCAAATTGAAGGCGTTGGCCAAGTTTCGGTCGGTGGTAGTTCTTTGCCTGCGGTGCGAATCGAGCTTAATCCAGGCGCATTAGCCAAATACAACATCAGCCTTGATGAAGTCCGAGCCGCCATCGCCAGTAGCAATGCCAATCGGCCCAAAGGTGCCTTGGAGTTCAATAATCAACATTGGCAAATTCAAGCTAACGATCAAGCCGACAAAGCCCAAGATTATCTGCCACTCATTGTCGCCTATCGCAACAATGCGCCGATTCGGATTGCCGACTTAGGCACAGCGCTTGATTCGGTGGAAGATTTACGCAATACCGGTCTCAAAAATGGCAAGCCTGCCGTGTTGTTAATCATCAATAAACAACCTGGCGCCAATATCATCGACACCGTCGAGCATGTCAAAGCCATGCTGCCGCAATTACAAGCCCTGTTACCCGCCGCGATTGATTTATCGGTAGCGATTGACCGTTCGATGACCATCCGCGCCTCGGTCGATGAAGTCGAACACAGCTTAATCATCGCGATTGGCTTGGTGATTATGGTGGTTTTACTGTTTTTACGACGGTTACGCTCGACACTGATTCCGATTATCGCTGTGCCGGTGTCGTTAATCGGCGCTTGCGGCATCATGTATTTACTGGATTACAGCCTCGATAATTTATCGCTGATGGCCTTAACCATCGCCACCGGCTTTGTGGTCGATGACGCGATTGTGGTGCTAGAAAATAGTAGCCGCCATATTGAAAACGGCTTATCACCATTAGAAGCCGCTCGACGTGGGGTTAGTGAAGTCGGTTTTACCGTGTTGGCAATGAGTTTGTCGTTAATTGCGGTATTTACGCCAATTTTATTAATGGGCGGGATTGTCGGGCGATTGTTTAGAGAATTTGCCGTGACTTTATCAGCGGCGGTTTTGGTGTCTTTATTAGTATCGCTAACAGTAACGCCAATGCTTTGCGCCCGCTGGCTAAGTAATGAATCGGAATCAAAGCCGAATCGTTTACTGCAATGGTGGGATAAGCGCTTAGACAGCCTGCAAAACGGCTATCAACACAGTTTAAGCTGGGCTTTGCAGCATCGACGCTTAATGATGTTGCTGTTAGCGGCTTGCGTTGGCCTCAATGTCTATTTGTACATCATTGTCCCCAAAGGCTTTTTCCCAACACAGGACACCGGACGCATCAGCGGCAGCTTGCAAACTGATCAAAGCGCTTCGTTCCAATCCTTGCAAAGCAAATTGCATGAAATTGCCGGCATTCTCGGTCAAGACCCGCAAATTACCACCGTGGTCGGTTTTGCCGGTGGACAAAGTAGCAGTGGCCAGCTGTTTGCGGTATTGACAGCACCCGATCAACGCCAAGAAAAAGTCGGTGAAATTACTCGACGTTTGCGGGAAAAATTAGCCAATATCGCCGGCGCCAATCTGTTTTTACAACCGGTGCAAGAATTGCGAATTGGTGGCCGTGGCTCGGCAGCGATGTTTGAATACAGTTTGCAATCGGATAACCTCGCTGAATTGCGCGAATGGACACCGAAAGTATTGGCAGCAATGCAAGCCATGCCAGAACTCACCGACGTTAACACCAATCAGCAAGACAAAGGCCAGCAAGTGTCTTTAGTGGTTGATCGAGAAAAAGCCTCGCGTTATGGCATCAGCCAAGCGGCAATTGATACCGCGTTAAACAACGCCTTTGGTCAACGCCAAGTATCGGTGATTTATCATCCTTTGAATCAATATCGGGTGGTGATGGAACTGGCTCCGGAATATTGGCAAAACCCGCAGACCTTACAACAACTGTATATCAACAGCACCAGCAACGATCCCAAAATTGCCAATACTCAAGTACCGTTAGCAGCAATCGCTGAATTTAAAGCCAGTAACACGCCGTTAAGTGTCAATCATCAAGGCCAATTCGCGGCGGCGACGATTTCGTTTAATTTGAAACAAGGCAGCTCGCTATCTGAGGTAACACCGTTAATTCAGCAAATGTTAGCGAAACTGGGTGCTCCCAGCAGTTTACGCGGCAGTTTCCAAGGCTCGGCTAAAGCCTTTCAAGAATCCAACAGCAGCCAACCGATGTTGATTTTGGCGGCCTTGATATCGATTTATATCGTGCTTGGCATTCTTTATGAAAGCTATATCCACCCATTGACCATCTTATCCACCCTACCCTCAGCGGGAGTTGGTGCTTTACTGGCCTTAATGGTTTGTGACACCGAATTTAGCCTGATTGCTTTAATTGGCGTGATTTTGCTGATTGGTATCGTCAAAAAGAACGCGATTATGATGATTGACTTTGCTTTACATGCGGAACGGGAACAAGGTTTAAGCTCGGAACAGGCGATTTATAAAGCCTGCGTGTTGCGGTTTAGGCCGATTATGATGACGACACTGGCGGCTTTATTTGGTGCCTTGCCGTTGGCATTAGGCTCAGGCTATGGTGCCGAGCTAAGACAGCCGTTGGGAATTTCGATTGTCGGCGGCTTGTTGGTCAGTCAAGCCTTGACCTTGTACACCACGCCGGTGGTTTATTTGTATTTGGATAAATTGAGTGGCTGGGTTAAGCGTAAAAAGTGAAAGTGAATTCAACGACAGCCGCCATATTAATAACAAAGACTGTGCAATTCGGTGTTGATGGACTTTGCTTTCACAAAGCCCATCAACAACTATCAAATCACAGCAGAATTAACTGCCAACATTCCCCGCAAATTATCCATAGCCAGCGCCACAATCTGTCCTTGCAAGTTGATATTATCGAGAATCTCCTGAACATTACGCGTATCGGTAACCGCTTTAACATGGGGATTTACTGCTTTTAGATCATAAACCGCCGCATCAATATCACTCGCCTTAATTTGCGCCTCACGAATAGCTTTTTCCTTGGCTTTGATCGCCTCTTCCATCAAGGTAATTTGCTGTTTATTAGCCTTATCTTTTTTCAGCAGCTTCAAGTCTTCTTTTAGCAGCAACAATTCTTCGGTGAGTCGATTAGCTTCGTCGATGAACGGCTGCATATCTTGATAAGCTTTGGCTCGACGAGCGGTAAAATCGACTGACCAAGAAAAATCGCTATCGGCATCTGCTGTACCGTAATTTTTTAACATCCTAGCAAAGCTTGGGAACGCCTGTCCTTGATGCTCTTCTTGCGCCAACCATTCCGCTGTCAAACTAGCAGGCAAATCAACATCAGCCAAAATATCGCCTTGTTTATCAAAGCCAAAATGAGCCAAAGTCATCGGTGATTTTTTACCGACCTTCACCTGTGACAGGTCGTAATACCAAATACGTTCAGTTTTTTTGCCCTTCGTGAAAAACAGCAAATTGGTTTTAACACCGGCGCCTGCTGTAGAAAA
Source organism: uncultured Pseudomonadota bacterium (assembly GCA_903931355.1). Taxonomy (GTDB): domain Bacteria; phylum Pseudomonadota; class Gammaproteobacteria; order Methylococcales; family Methylomonadaceae; genus Methylomonas. Next base: position 362 of record CAIZCB010000236.1, on the reverse strand, counting down.
AACGCCACCCGGTAAACTAACGATGCACCACAAATCACATTCATCAACCAGTTTGCGCTTAGTTTCCACAAAGGCACTTTCATTGGTACGAAACAACAAACCTTCATCCAACACAATGCCGCAACGCCCACCCAATGCCTTATCTTTGACAGGAGAAGGTTTTAATTCCGCCAGAATATGTTGCACAAACAATACTTGCGTCGAGCCCGTTTCAAAATCGTAATTTTTCTGTGCATCCGAACCTTCTTTGCCACCAAACGGTGGATTGGTCAAAATCACATCAAACGTCGGTGGTGCTTTTTCAAATAAACCATCATAGGTTTGCTTGCCAGTCAGCGTATTGCCATGCCAGAGATTTGGTT
>CAIZCB010000235.1 GCA_903931355.1 uncultured Pseudomonadota bacterium | reverse complement strand
GTTTGCCATGATTGCGGCACTGGTTAAGTTGTTATAGCCTGTCATTTTGTCATTTCGTAGGAATCGCTTAACCCCTAAGTATTCAATACGTTTAAAGTTAAGCGATCCCTAACGGGATGACAAAAACAAAGTCGGTCAGAGTTTCAAAGTATGCTTTTTTCGAAAGATGATCACATCACTTGGCGTTAAAAGCGCTGTGACTGCGTCACATTGGTTACTCACAAAACCAACAGGCAATAAAAAAGCCGCTGTAGCTTTAATCTACAGCGGCTTTTTTTGGAATTCGATATAACCGAATTAAGCCATCGCGCGCAATCTGTTGTTCAGTCTGCTTTTGTTACGAGCGGCTTTATTTTTATGAATAATGCCTTTATTGACCGCTGAGTCAATAACAGGAACAGCAACTTTAAATGCTGCTTGAGCTTGTTCTTTATCGCCTGCTCTTACAGCGGCGATTACTTTCTTAATGAAAGTACGCAAGTTGCTACGCTGTCCGGCATTGCGAATACGGCTGTTCTCGGCCTGACGTGCTCTTTTTTTAGCTTGTGGTGAATTAGCCATAGTCTATCAGTCTTCTTAGGTTAATTTGGAAACGGTGAATTATCTGTCTGGATGCTATGATTGTCAACCTATAACTCAACAACATCTTAAACTATTTTGAGTCAGCGTTTTTTTAAATCAACTATTGTGGTCGCTTGCATGACCATGATCTCAAGGCTGATGGGCTTTGCACGGGATATTTTGTTCGCAAATCTGTTTGGCGTTAATGCTGCTACTGACGCTTTTTTTGTCGCATTTAAAATCCCAAACTTCCTACGCAGGCTATTTGCCGAAGGCGCTTTTGCCCATGCTTTTGTGCCCGTGTTGGCCGATTACAAAAGCAAAGACAGTCACGTCGCCTTAAAACTGTTCATCGACCGTACTGCTGGCAGCTTGGCACTAGTTTTAACTTTACTGAGCTTAATCGGCATTATCGCTGCGCCAATTTTGATTATGCTATTCGCGCCCGGTTTCTTATGGGAAGGCAATCAATACCAACTCGCAGTACAGTTATTACAAATCACTTTCCCCTATTTGCTATTTATCTCGCTGACCGCCTTCGCTGGCGGGATTTTAAATGCCCACGGCAAATTCGCGATTCCTGCCTTTACTCCGGTATTTTTAAATATTTGCATGATAATCGCCGCCATTTGGTTAGCGCCTTTAATGGCCGAGCCAGTGATGGCTTTAGCTTGGGGCGTGTTTATTGCTGGCGTGGTGCAATTGTTGTTCCAAATCCCTGCCTTAATCCGCCTAGGCTTAATGCCGCGCCCTCGCTTGGGCTTTAAAGATGCCGGTGTCAGACGGATGATGGGCTTGATGTTACCAGCGATTTTTGGGGTGTCAGTGGTGCAGATCAACTTATTAGTCGATACCTTGTTCGCCTCGTTTTTACCGTCTGGCAGCGTGTCGTGGTTGTATTATTCAGATCGCTTGGTAGAGTTTCCTATTGGTATATTTGGCGTGGCCTTATCGACGGTGATTTTGCCGCATTTGGCTAAAAACCATGCTGATGACGATCAACAAGCTTTTTCACAGGCTTTGGATTGGGGGTTAAAGTGGGTGCTGTTAATCGGCTTACCCGCTACTTTAGGTTTAACCCTGCTCGCCGAGCCGTTGTTATCGACTTTGTTCCAGTACAACGAATTTGGTGCCAACGATGTGCAAATGGCCGCAAAAAGTTTGGCGGCTTTTTCACTGGGTTTACTGGCGTTTATCTTGATTAAAGTGCTTGTGCCAGGTTTTACCTCGCGCCACGACACACGCACACCAGTTCGATTAGGCATCTATTCGATGCTGTGCAACCTAGTCTTGAATTTGGCCTTAATTGCCCCATTAGCTCATGCAGGGCCGGCTTTAGCGACCAGCTTGGCGGCCTATTTAAACGCAGGTTGGTTATTGTTGTTATTAATCAAACAAAAGATTTATCGGCCTATCGGACAATGGTGGCAGTTTTTATTACGAGTGATATTAGCTAATGCCGCGATGGGATTTTTCTTATATCGCTTTACCGAAGCCGATTTATGGCTCACTTGGAATTTGTCACAACGCAGTTTACAACTGGCCTTAATGATAGTCTTGGCGATGTTAGTTTATGCTGTAGCGTTGTTATTATTAGGCTTTAGACCTCGTCAGCTTGGACAACATCCCAGCTGAGAGTTTTTTGCAATTTAATCAGGTTAACTATGAATACAAAAAAAATTGGTTTTATCGGCGGCGGCAATATGGCCACCAGTCTTATCAAAGGCTTGATTGCCAGCGGCCATGCGCCACAACAAATCTGGGTTTCTGACACTAATCAAGCGACCTTAACCCAACATGCCGAACAATTACAGGTCAACATTGCTACCGATAATGACGCGGTGGTTACCGAAGTTGATGTGGTGGTTTTAGCCGTCAAACCGCAAATCCTCCGCGAAGTCGCGCAATCAATCGCCAGCTTGGTACAACAACGCAAAGTATTAGTAGTTTCAATCGCTGCCGGCATTTCTCAAGCCAGCTTGTCACGTTGGCTAGGCGCAGACGTGGCGATAGTGCGCTGTATGCCCAACACGCCAGCCTTGGTTTTAACCGGTGCCACCGCTTTACACGCCAACGACAAAGTCAGCGCGCAACAAAAAGACTTAGCTGAAAACATCTTACGCGCGGTGGGTTTAGCGCTATGGGTCAATGACGAAGCACAATTAGACGCAGTCACCGCCGTTTCAGGCAGCGGCCCAGCCTATTATTTCCTGATGATGGAAGCGATGGAAAAAGCCGCTTTGGAATTAGGTTTAGACGAACATTCAGCGCGTTTATTGATTCAACAAACCGCTTTAGGTGCGGCCAAAATCGCCTTGGAATCTTCCGAATCACCCACTGTTTTGCGCGAACGCGTCACCTCACCGGGCGGCACCACCCAAAAAGCCATCGAAACCTTCCAACAAAACGGTTTTGAAGCATTAGTCGGCAAAGCCCTACACGCGGCGCGTGACCGTTCAATCGAAATGTCCAAACAACTCGGAGCAGACTAATGGGC
>CAIZCB010000234.1 GCA_903931355.1 uncultured Pseudomonadota bacterium | reverse complement strand
CGTGGTGGTGGTCATTGTGCCGCTGGAGTTTATCCGCTGGGCGGTTGTCACTGGTCAGAAACCCATAAATTATGCGCATCATTCGAGGTGAAAAATGGATGATGAGGCAATGGTAATCATAGACGGCTCAACGGGCGAGGTAGAACGCCTACCCCCAGCTAAAACCCAGCGTTATCGGGCAAAGCTGGACACGGTGCAAGATGTTAGGCGAGAACTGGCGAAACTATACCGAGAAACGAGAAGCGGATTGATTGACCCAGCCGACGCAACAAAGTTAGGGTGGTTACTGGGTGAGGTCAGAAAAACCGTTGAGCTTGAAAATAAAGCTAATGACCCTCAATCTGAGGGCGGCACTCGACCGATGACGCTAGCCGATTTTTACGGGCAAGAGTCGATAACCACAAAAGACCCAATTCAAGCCGCTAAAGACTATCAGCAGTTGATGAGGTGATTCTCAATAATTGGCATGATTTTTGCTTAATTAAAAATCAGCTGAACTTAAACAAAACAACCCTTGCACTGCAACGGTCAATCAATCCGCTTTGATAGGCGGATTTTTTATGCCAAAGCGGTTTTAAACCGCGACGACAGGAAATTTTAAGGGGCGTTTTAAGAAACGAGACCCGTTCAAGTAGCGGGTTTTTTATTGCCTGTTTTGATAAGATGAAATTGTATGCATTGCAAATGGTGGCACCACCTGTGGCACCACTGAAAAATCACACAAACGATTATCAGTTGTTTATCAATGGCTTGGGTTAAAAGTCGTGATTATCATCTATAATCTTGTTTTTTAGAGCTTTATTGAGAGCCTTTACTCATGGTTGCTGTTGTTGAAGAAAAATCGATGCGAGGTTATCGCGAGATTGTATTTTTAGGGCTTTCAAGCTTCGCGCTTTTCTTTTTAATCGCCTTAATTACCTTTAATCTCGAAGATCCTAGTTGGAGTCATAGTACTTCCTTTAAACCGATTCATAATGCCTGTGGATTGGCTGGGGCGTGGTTGGCAGATTTTATGCTGAGTTTCTTAGGGGTCATGGCCTACCTGATTCCAATGATGATTTTCTGGTATGGCTATTTGCTATTTACACCGGATGATCAGGCTTTAACGCGCGCTCAAATTGCTATTCGTGCCACTGGGTTTGTCGCAACCATGATTGCTGGTTCGGCGATATTCTTTCTGCATTTTCATTTCTTAAGAACCAAACTGCATCTACCCGATAGTCCTGGCGGCATAGTAGGACGTGAAGTGGGCGATACATTAGTACACTTATTGGGTAATTCTGGTTCGACCTTATTTCTACAATTGCTGTTTATGGCTGGCATTACCTTACTAACTGGTTTGTCTTGGTTAGCTGTGATGAATTCAGTCGGAAAATGGACCTTAACAGTGTTTTCTTTGGCTGGCCAACAGGCCGCTTCAGGTGCTCAGCGCTATCGGAATGACGAAGAATCAACTGCAAGTCCAGCAGCTCGGATTGAAATTAGAAAGCCAAAGCTTGTGATCGCTGATGACGAGCCAGAAGTGGAAGAAAAACCTAAAAAATCCAAATTACAAATTCTTAAAACGATTGAGCAGCCTGCTTTACAAGAAACCGAAGTGTTTAAACCGGCTCGTAAAAAAGACACTAAAGTCACTGAGGATTTTGACGATGATAAATTCTTGAATGCTTTACCTACTTTATCGTTGCTTGATAAGCGTGAGATTAAAGTCAAACGCTATTCCAAAGCCGAGTTGGAAGAGCTTTCAAGACGGGTAGAAGAAGTTCTAAAAGATTTTGGTATTTCGGTTGAAGTTGAAGCGGTTTTACCCGGGCCTGTGATTACGCGCTTTGAATTGCGTCTAGCGGCAGGTGTGAAAGGCAGTCGAATTACTGGCTTAGCAAAGGATTTGGCGCGTGGTTTATCGGTAACGAGTGTGCGGGTGGTCGAAATTATCGAAGGCAAATCAGTGATTGGTTTAGAGATTCCAAACCAAGAACGCGAAATGGTTTCGCTACGGGATTTATTAGTATCCGATGAATTTGAAGGTGCTAAATCCAAACTGAGTATCGCGATGGGCAAAGACATTTCCGGTACGCCGGTGGTGGCTGACTTAGGCAAAATGCCTCATGCCCTTGTTGCTGGTACTACCGGTTCGGGTAAGTCGGTGGCGATCAATACCATGATTCTGAGTTTGCTTTACAAAGCCAAGCCAGACGAAGTACGTTTAATCATGATCGACCCAAAAATGTTGGAATTATCGGTTTACGAAGGCATTCCTCATTTATTAACGCCGGTTGTGACCGACATGAAGGACGCTCAAAATGCTTTGCGTTGGGCGGTTGCTGAAATGGAACGCCGTTATAAATTGATGTCGAAAGTTGGCGTCAGAAACTTGGCTGGCTACAACCATGCGGTAACCGAAGCGGAAGCTAACGGCAAACCGATTCGCGATCCATTGTTCAGACCAGAAACACCAGTCCCGCTAGAAGATTACCCAACCCTAACTACTTTGCCGAGTATCGTGATTGTCATCGACGAGTTAGCTGACATGATGATGGTGGTGGGTAAAAAAGTTGAAGAGCTGATTGCCCGTTTAGCGCAAAAAGCCCGTGCCGCTGGTATCCATTTAGTATTAGCAACCCAACGTCCATCAGTTGATGTCTTAACCGGTTTGATTAAAGCCAACGTACCAACCCGTATTTCTTTCCAAGTGTCATCACGTATCGACTCGCGAACCATTATCGACCAAGGTGGTGCGGAAGCGTTGTTAGGCAATGGTGATATGTTGTTCTTACCATCCGGCACCAGCATTCCTTTACGTGCTCATGGTGCTTTTGTTGATGATCATGAAGTTCATCGGGTGGTTGAGTTCTTGAAAAAAACTGGCCCGACCAATTATTTGGATGAAATTACCCAAGAACGCTCTGATAGCGGTGAAATTGCCAATGGTGATGGTGAAGGCGCAGAAATGGATAGTTTGTATGATGAAGCGGTGGCGTTTGTCACCGATTCCCGTAAAGCCTCAATTTCCAGCGTTCAGCGTCGTTTTAAAATTGGCTATAACCGTGCCGCGCGGATTATCGAAGACATGGAAAATGCTGGCGTTGTTTCCCCTGCAGAAAGTAATGGCTCGCGCGAAGTATTAGCGCCACCACCAAGATGATAACTGCTGATCAAGTGGTTGCCAGTTTACTTGCGGTGGCAGGCGTATCTAGTTTGATTGGGGGCTGGTTAAGTTTTACCAAGCCCGTCGAAAAGCCCGTTAAAGTG
>CAIZCB010000233.1 GCA_903931355.1 uncultured Pseudomonadota bacterium | reverse complement strand
GTACATGGTGAAGCCGATTTCTTGAATTTGACCGCTTTGATCATCGCCCAGCAATTCACCCGCGCCACGAATTTCCATGTCATGCGATGACAACATAAAGCCCGCGCCCAGCTCGCCAGAGCTTTCAAATGCCTCTAAACGCTTAATCGCATCTTTCGACATCAAGGATTTAGGCGGCACTACGCAGTAAGCATAAGCGCGATGGTGAGAACGTCCGACTCGACCACGTAGCTGATGCAATTGCGCCAAACCTAGTTTGTCGGCGCGATTGATGATGATGGTATTGGCGGTCGGTACGTCGATACCGCTTTCGATAATGGTGGTGCTGATTAAGACGTTGAAACGCTGGTGATAAAAATCCAGCATGATTTGTTCCAACTCGCGTTCTGCCATTTGGCCATGAGCGATTTGCACCCGCGCTTCTGGCACCAAAGCTTCTAACTCGCGGGCCATTTTATCCATGCCTTTGACATCGTTATGCAGGAAAAACACTTGGCCACCGCGCTTAATTTCCCGTTGGCAAGCTTCCTGAATTTGCGAATCTATCCATTCGGTAATGAAAGTTTTAATCGCATGACGATTGGGCGGCGGGGTGGCGATAATCGAAATATCCCGTAGCCCAGACATTGCCATGTTCAAAGTGCGCGGAATCGGGGTGGCGGTTAAGGTTAGTAAATCCAATTCGTGACGCAGTTTTTTGAAATGCTCTTTTTGCGCCACGCCAAACCGATGTTCCTCGTCGATAATCACCAAACCCAGGGCTTTATATTCCATGTCTTTGGACAGCAGTTTGTGAGTGCCGATTACCACATCGACTTTGCCAGCGGCTAAATCGTCGTTAATGGCTTTTTGCTGTTTCGGTGTCACAAATCGTGACATCACTTCAATCCGAATCGGCCAATCGGCAAAGCGGTCGCGGAAGTTTTGATAATGTTGCTGGGCGAGTAGGGTGGTTGGCACCAAGACGGCGACTTGTTTGCCACTTTGCACGGCGATAAATGCCGCCCGCATCGCGACTTCGGTTTTACCAAAACCGACATCACCACAAACCACGCGATCCATCGGCTGCGGATTAGCCATGTCATGAATAATCGCTTCGATGGCGCTGGCTTGGTCTGGGGTTTCTTCAAACGGGAACGCTGCGGCAAATGCGTTGTATTCTGTGTTTTCGACATTGAAAGCAAAGCCCTGACGAGCTGCACGTTTGGCGTGAATATCCAGCAACTCGGCCGCCACATCCCGCGCTCGTTCCATGGCTTTTTTCTTGGCCTTGCTCCATTGCTCGGTGCCTAATTTATGTAGCGGCGCATTTTCAGCGCTGATGCCGCTGTAGCGACCAATTAAATGCAAGGATGAAACTGGCACGTACAGCTTGTCGTTGTTGGCGTATTCCAACATCAAAAATTCAGCTTCAAAACCACCGACATTGAGGGTCTGCAAGCCTAAATAGCGGCCAACGCCGTGTTCTTGATGAACGACGGGTGAGCCTATAGTTAGCTCGTTAAGGTTGTTGAAAATGTTTTCTAATTCACGAGCAGCGGATTTGCGGCGACGGCGGCGTTGTTGGACTTTTTCGCCATTGAGCTGGCTTTCGGTAATGATTGCTAATGGCGGATTGTGCAGCCATAAACCATGATCCAGCGGCGCAACCACGATAGACAATTTGTCATCGGAGGCTAAAAACTCCGGCCAGTTTTGTAGTTGTTTAGGCTTGATTTTGACCGCTTTCAGCTTTTCTAAAATCCCTTCCCGATGCCCCGCGGTTTCGGCGATTAACAGGATTTTGCCATCGGCAGTTTCGATAAACTGGCGTAGCTTTTGTGCCGGTTCTTTTAAGCGGTTATCAATGGCAATTTCCGGTAAGGCTTGGCATTGAAACGGAAAACCGACTTCGGCTTGGTTATCCAGTACGATTTGAGCAAATTTCTGGCTATCGGCTAATAAATCATCAGCACTCAAAAATAACTGAGTGGGTGGCAATAACGGTCTGTCCACCGCGTATTTGCGTTGTTGATAACGCTGTTCGGCTTCGTCGTAAAAGCGCTGAGCAGTGTCGGCAAAATCGCTTGGCACCACAAACACGGCATTTTTCGGCAGATAAGCGAATAAGGATTCGGTTTTATCAACGAATAACGGCAAGTAATACTCAATCCCTGCTGGCGCGATGTGTTTGGAAACGTCTAAATACAGGGTGTTTTTTGGCGAAGAATCTGGGAATTGTTCGCGAAACGCTTGGCGGAAATGTTTGATGGCGTCGTCGGTAAACGGAAATTCACGGGCTGGGAACAGCTCGAATTTATCCATTTTTTGTTGCGACATTTGGCTGTCTGGGTCGAAGCTGCGGATTGATTCAACTTCATCATCAAACAATTCAATCCGATACGGTTGCTTACTGCCCATTGGGAATAGGTCGATAATCGAGCCGCGT
>CAIZCB010000232.1 GCA_903931355.1 uncultured Pseudomonadota bacterium | reverse complement strand
GGCCTACATCGAAGCCCCTAAGGGCTTGGCACGCATTGTGGAATCGCAGTCGGCATCGGGCTATCTCATCCAGCGTCGCTATGTCCCACAAATCTTGCACAGCTTTGCAAATAGTGTGGTGATGCTGGAAAAGTTTCGCGAACATCAACCCCGTGATCAGTGGACCTTACGCTTTGCCATAGACCAAGCGTGGAAAACGCTGCAACGCGCGGACCGTTGGTACATCTTCACGCCGACATTCGGGCACCAGCGGCCCTCATTTTCTGACATTGAGAACAAACTGGTCGACTATGACAGTCTGTCCTGGCACGGAAATCAAAGCTAAATGTCGGCCGATCTATCGCAATTTAATCCAGAGGTTAGTATTCCTCGCCTAGCAGTCAAACTGCAAGGAGGAATCGGCAACCAGGTGTTTCAGTGGTGTTTCGGTGAAGCTATGGCGGCCGGCAGCGGACTAAACGTCAGTTATTTGGTCGATGCTTTTGCCACTGACCCTTACGGCCGCAAGAACATCATCAACAGTTTATTCCCCGCCTCCAGCCTGCATGTGCAAAGCGATGTCGCGACGGGCCAATCGCGCCTATTAGGCGAGTCGATGCTGAACGGTTCGATCCTGACGCCACTGGGCCTGCACAAAATGCTACGAAGCCAACAGGTAGATGTGTGTATTTTGGACGGCTATTGGCAGGACAATGCGTACGTGAACGTCGACTGTTTGAAACGACTACGTGCTGCAATGTCCACGCTTGCCGCATCTTCCGAGTCGACACGCTTCGCGCACTGCGCGCAACAGCTCGCCCAATGCCAAATGCCCGTCGCCATGCATGTTCGACGGCATGACTTCCGACGTCTAATATATTTTTTACATGCACATGATTTAAAATAGATAAGCTATCCAGAAAATGAAGTTTGATCATTTCATCGCGTTCACGAATCGCCGTTAAGTTATAAACACGATTCCATTTTTCTACTAAATTTAAATATGTCATCAACTGATCAATCACTTGATCAGATAATTTCAAATCCATGCGTTGCAATCCCTCGATCAATAGATCGCGGTCTTTTTTTTCTGTGCCATTCATGCTGCTTTTTCTGGGCGTTTTGCGGCCATCTTTTTAGGTTTATTTTTACGTTTAATAAACACTAAAAGTAATGATATGGTCGCAGGTGTAATACCAGAGATGCGCGAAGCTTGTCCTAAATTTTCAGGCTTATGCAGATTTAATTTTTGTTGTGCCTCAACACTTAAGCCATGTACTTCTTTGTAATCAAGATCGATAGGCAATGGAATATCTAATTGATCTCGACTGCGATCCACTTCTTCTTGCTGTCTTACAATGTAGCCTTTATATTTTGCTGAAATTTCAACTTGTTCTCTGACAGCAGGATCAATCAAACTTGCATCTTCTTGCATGAGTTCTTTAACCCCTTCAAAGCTAACTTCAGGGCGTCTTAATAAATCAAATAAGTTATATTCGTGATCGATCGCTTTCCCAATAATCGCTTGTTGTTTTTCAATCGAAATATCTTGAGGTCTTACAAAGAATTTTTTTAATCGCGCTTCTTCTGATTGAATGGTTTTTTGTTTTTGATTAAACATCGTCCAGCGATCATCATCAACCAACCCTAAATTGCGACCTATTTCTGTGAGTCTTAAATCAGCGTTATCTTCTCTTAACATCAATCGATATTCGGCTCGGCTTGTAAACATTCTGTAAGGCTCAGAAACTCCACGCGTAATCAAGTCATCGACTAAAACACCCAAGTAAGCTTCATCGCGCTTAGGGCACCATGATTCTTTATCTTGTGTCATTAAGGCAGCATTTGTGCCAGCCAATAATCCTTGAGCTGCAGCTTCTTCATAACCTGTCGTACCATTAATTT
>CAIZCB010000231.1 GCA_903931355.1 uncultured Pseudomonadota bacterium | reverse complement strand
GCGTCGCCAAAGCGCCATCGTCAGAGCATCGCAGACCAATGTGGCAGTCATTCGTTCTGAAATAGCCCAGCCGACAACAAGATAAGGTGTAATAGCGAAGCGTATTACACCTTATCGAAGGCCAATTATTTTCGAGAAACAAGGATAAATGGTTGGCTATTTCGATCAAAAGCCGTCGGGGTGAATTAATGGGCTTTGATGGTGCAATACGGCTATCGCCTATTGCACCCTATGAATTCGCCTTGTCGCCTTTTCGCGTTGTTAGCTATTTTAATGATAATCCCGCTCATGACGACGACCATGATGCCCATGTGAGAAATGGTGTTCTGGTCTGTAGTCGTGATGACCGTGTTCAAAATGTCTTTCATGTCCACCACCATAACTAAACTGCAACACTGGCGCTGTTGCGTAACGTGGCGCAACGGGATAAATCGGTGCCGCGTAGCCGCGTAGGCTGGGTTGAGCGCCAGCGAAACCCGGCACAGCCAACAAAAACACCGCACAAGCTCCATCGCGGGGTTGTCGGGGCGTGGGGTTTCATTCAATCGTGCCACGTTATGCTGGGTTTCGTTCCTCAACCCAGCCTACGAACTTTGAAATCCTCGCAGCCCTGAAAGACGGGTGTTTTCGCGCATTCCGGTAAGCTAAAAAGATAACTTTCTTGTATTGATAATAGATATACGCAATGCTAATATTTGTATATCTATTGTAATTACACAAGGGAGTTACTATGCGTGCAGCAGCTATTAATCTTCGCGCCTTACCAGAACAGCGAGATCTTATTGATCATGCAGCCAATTTACTTGGCAAAAACCGCTCGGACTTCATGCTGGAGGCTTCTTGTGAGCGTGCTCAAGCGGTTTTACTAGACCAAGTATTTTTTAGCTTGAATACAGAACAGTTTCAAAAGTTCACTGAAATGCTTGATGCACCACCAGAATCCAATGAGGGATTAAAGAAACTAATGGCGGTTAAGACACCGTGGGATAATGGCTAAAGTATGAGATTGGCATTATCAGCACCACAACCGCTTCTCACAACCCATTCAATAAATAATTTTGAGAGTGGCGAACAGTCTCTGGACGATTGGCTCAAACGCCGTGCAATGAGTAATCAGCTTAGTGGTGCCAGTAGAACTTTTGTAGTGGTTGATAAAGATAATCGTGTGTGTGGTTACTATGCAATAGCTGCCGGTGCGGTATCCCACCAATTAGCCACCAGTGCCGTTCGTCGTAATATGCCTGATCCAATTCCAGTCATAGTACTTGGTAGGTTAGCCGTGGATCGGCGGTTTCAGGGAATCAAGCTAGGTGCATCGATGTTACAGGACGCTGTTAATCGTACAATTGTCGTATCACAAAACACTGGGGTACGGGCATTGATTGTTCATGCGATTAGCGATCATGCAAAGCAATTTTACGAACATTACGGATTTCAGCAATCACCGCAACATCCGATGACTTTAATGTTGCGTATAAAACCCAAAATATAACCCATTCAGTTTATCGGAATGCGTGATCTTGTCCCTATTTCTCAGACAGTTCACTAAGCGACAAATTTTAATTCATAAGCTTCAGGTGACATATAGCCCAATTTAGAATGAAGCCGTTTGCGATTGTAGTACACCTCGATATATTCAAAGACTTGTTGTTTAGCCTGATGACGAGTTAAAAACCGTTCGCCATGAATCGCTTCAACCTTTAAGCTGTGATTCCAGCTTTCCATACCGCATTATCATAGCAATCGCCTTTCTTGCTCATACTGCAAATCAGTTGGTGTTTACTCAGCAGTTTTTGGTAAACCGCTGAACAATACTGACTGCCTCGATCCGAATGCACAATTACCTGCTTGGGTAAATGGCGTCGCCAAAGCGCCATCGTCAGAGCATCGCAGACCAATGTGGCAGTCATTCGTTCTGAAATAGCCCAGCCGACAACACGCCGTGCATACAAATCTAGCACGACAGCCAAATACAACCAACCCTCGTCAGTCCAGGTATAAGTTATATCAGATACCCATTTTTGATCGGGACGATCCGCTTCAAAATGCTGATTTAACAAGTTGGGGGCAACAGGCAATGAATGATTGCTATTAGTCGTTGCTTTATATTTTTTAGTGGCTTTAGCTCGCCAGCCTTGGGTTTTCATAATATTCGCCACCATTTTTCGATGCGTGCTAAAGCCTTCATTCGTTAACCGCTTGGCGATAAGAAGCGCGCTTGGTCGAGATTTTTCATCATCAAAAAACCGTTTCACTTCTTGTGTTAATCGTTCCCGAACTTCATCACGCGCCGAGGGGGCGCGGTTTTTCCAGTGATAATAACCGGCTTTTGAAACCGATAACACTCGACACATCAGGGTAACGGCAAACGGCTTGTTCTTTAAACTGCGACGAATATTTCAGGCGCTTGTTCGATGTTTGCCTGGTTTTGTT
>CAIZCB010000230.1 GCA_903931355.1 uncultured Pseudomonadota bacterium | reverse complement strand
CAGTAACTTCTTGCTTTGGCAATTAGCGTACACTGAGTTTTATTTTACTCAAGCTTTATGGCCGGATTTTGATCAACAATTGTTAGAACAAGCCGTGATAAGCTTTAAAAGTAGACAGCGGCGATTCGGCCATACTGGCGAACAAATGATCGATAAAAAACGCTAGGCAATTTTCTTAAACCATAATAATTAAAAACATAATCTATGTTAATACAACGCATCATAACGGCACTGGTATTGGCAGCTGTCGTCATCTTGGCAGTATTTGAACTGCCGACTATCTACTTTTCACTATTTATCGCAGTCATTACACTGGCTGCAGCTTGGGAATGGTTGGATTTAACCGGCATCGATAAGCTAAGCAGTAAATTACTATTTTTAGCGTCATTGGTTTTGCCTATGTTGGGTGTAACTTACTGGACGGTCTTTTTAGAATTGATGGGCGAATTATTAGAATGGCCAGAAATCAAAAATTATTCCGATGCTTTGGAATGGTTAGTGATTGCCCCTGTGCTATTTTGGGTATTGATGATGACTTTAATTCGTCAAGCCTCACCACAGTTATTAAGTATGCAAATTAAACCGAGCGTTGAGCGCTTTATTGGCTGGTTAGTATTGCTTTCGGCTTGGATGTTTTTAAGTAAGCTAAGAGCCTATTATGGTTCGAGCATGGTTTTATATTTCTTGGCCTTGATTTGGTTTGCTGATATTGCAGCCTTTTTTGTCGGCAAGAAATGGGGTAAAGATAAATTGGCACCAGAAGTTAGCCCAGGCAAAACCGTACAAGGTATGTATGGCGCATTAGGTTCGGCGGTGATTAGTGCCATTGCTTTACGTCTATATTATGGCTTGTCAGGATTGGACCAAGAAGGTTCAGAATTGGTCATTCTGATGGCGATTGATTTGATTGTTTTGTCGGTGTTGACAGTATTAGTTTCAATCTATGGTGATTTGTTCTTTAGCCTAATGAAAAGACGCAAAGGCGTTAAAGACAGCGGTAGTTTATTGCCTGGTCACGGTGGTATTTTAGACAGAATTGATAGCGTGATTGCTGCAGCACCATTTTTCTATGCTGGGATTGTTTTGATTGGTCGGAGCGTATTTTCATGAAAGGTATTTGCATACTCGGCGCGACCGGCTCAATCGGTGTTAGTACCTTAGATGTTGTTGCTAGACATCCTGATAAATACCGTGTTGTGGCTTTAACTGCCAACGGTAATATGGATGCTTTATACGAACAATGTTTAGCGCATCATCCTGAATACGCGGTAGTTGCTAACGAAAATAATCTGCAAGCTTTCAAAGATAGAATTGCTAATTCGCCCGTTGCCGATATTAAAGTATTGGGCGGCGCGAAAGCCTTGGAAACCGTATCAACTTTAGATAATGTTGATTCTGTGATGGCAGCAATTGTTGGCGCGGCGGGTTTGTTGCCAACCTTGGCGGCGGCTAAAGCTGGGAAAGATGTTTTGTTGGCTAATAAAGAAGCTTTGGTAATGTCTGGGCAAATCTTTATGCAAGCTGTGACTGATGCCGGCGCAACTTTATTGCCAATCGATAGCGAGCACAATGCAATTTTCCAATGTATGCCGGCTGGTTACACTGCTGGGCAAACCGCAAAACAAGCGCGTCGTATTTTATTGACTGCATCAGGTGGGCCGTTCCGTAGAACACCGATTGCCGATTTGGACGCAGTAACGCCAGATCAAGCAGTCGCTCATCCAAAATGGGATATGGGCCGCAAAATTTCGGTTGATTCCGCAACTATGATGAACAAGGGCTTGGAGTTAATTGAAGCTTGTTTATTGTTCAATATGGATCCAGATGATATTCAAGTGGTGATTCATCCACAAAGCATCATTCACTCGATGGTCGATTATGTCGATGGCTCGGTATTGGCGCAAATGGGTAATCCTGATATGCGAACACCGATTGCTCATGCAATGGCTTGGCCTGAGCGTTTTGATTCTGGTGTTGCACCACTGAATATTTTTGAAGTGGCGCATATGGATTTTGAACAACCGGATTTACAGCGTTTTCCTTGTTTAAGATTAGCTTATGAAGCGATTAAAGCCGGTGGCATTATGCCGACTGTGTTGAATGCCGCCAATGAGATTGCCGTTGAAGCGTTCTTAAATGAGCAAGTGTGCTTTACCGATATTGCTAAAATTATCGAACGTAGCATGGCGAAATTTACCCCTGATGTTGCTGATAGCTTAGAAATTATCTTAGAAGCAGATCGTCAAGCGCGTGAGGTTGCTAATACAATTATTGGTGAATTAAATAGCTAATGGATACCTTACAATCCCTGTTTTTCTTCGTTGTTGCCATCGCAGTTTTGGTGGCATTTCATGAATTTGGTCATTTTTGGGTGGCAAGAAAAGCAGGGGTTAAAGTGATCCGATTTTCCATAGGCTTTGGTAAAGTCCTATGGTCGTGGCAGAAAAATCCCGATGCCACTCAATTTGTTGTCGCTGCAATTCCATTGGGCGGCTATGTCAAAATGGTTGATGAACGCGAAGGCGAGGTTAAATCAGAAGATTTGCCTTATGCGTTTAATCGCCAATCTTTATTCGCTAGATCAGCCATTGTCGCTGCAGGCCCCATTTTTAATTTATTGTTAGCTGTCGCATTGTTCTGGGCAGTGTTTGTCATCGGCGAAACTGGCATCAAACCAATAGTAGGCAAGGTCGAGTCCGGCACATTAGCTGCTGAAGCGGGTTTTGTTGAACAAGATGAAATTCTCAGCGTTAATCAAAAAGACACACCAACTTGGATGTCGGCTTTAGACGAATTACTCTCGCAAGCTTTAAGCGGTAATCACGACATTGTGATTAACGTTAAAACCTTTGATGGTGATCAGCAAATGCGAGTGCTGATTATTAATGAACAAGATGTACAAAATCCTGAAGCACTGCAAAAACGGCTAGGGCTTAGACCGTGGGCGCCGATCATTAAGCCGATTATTGGTAAGTTAGTTGCGGAGAGTGTTGCCGAACAAGCCGGCTTGAAGTCAGGTGATTTGATAGTCAGCGCTGATGGCGTGGCGATGCAAGAATGGCAGCAATGGGTCAATTATGTTCAAGCTAGACCTGAACAAGAGATTAAATTGCTTATTCAGCGGGATGAAGTGCAATTACCGTTAACGATTACACCGCGTAAAGAAACATTAGCGGATGGTAGTGTGGTAGGTAAAATCGGTGCTGGTGTTGAAGTGCCTCAAGCGCTATTGGATTCGATGGTGGTTAATCATTCGTTATCACCACTTGAAGCTGTGCCAGCCGCCTTTGAAAGAACGGCTTTTTATGCAATTAGCACGGTAAAAATGATGGGCAAAATGTTTGTTGGCTCAGCATCGGTGCAGAATCTTAGTGGGCCAATCAGCATTGCACAATATGCCGGTCAATCAGCTGAAATGGGACTAGGCGCTTTTCTTCGCTTTTTAGCTTTAGTTAGTGTCAGTCTTGGCGTACTTAATTTATTGCCTGTGCCAGTTTTAGATGGTGGGCATTTATTGTTTTATGGCATCGAAGCGATTAAGGGTAGTCCTGTATCCGATAAAGTGCAGTTATATTTTCAGCAAGCGGGAATGTTGATATTGTTCTCGTTAATGGCGTTGGCTATGTTTGTCGATCTTGGTCGGTTGTTTCAATAAATTGAACCAAGCACATTGTTGTTGGTCTTTGTTTTTTCCTCTATTTAGAGTTGCTTAACATGAAAAAAATCATCCAAACCCTCGTAGTAGCAAGTTTTGCCTGTCATTCTGGTATTTTAATGGCTGATGAAGCTGCGATTAAGAAAGCAATTGCTACTTTTATGCCGACTGAGCAAGTTGATGCTGTTAAGTCTTCCGAGATAAAAGGTTTATATGAGGTCAATGCCGGTTCCAATATCTTTTATGCTTCTGAAGATGGGAAATATTTGTTGCAGGGGCAATTGTTTGATGTCGATGCTAAGAAAAATATTACCGAATCAAAGTTGGGT